>NZ_JBATWY010000170.1:0-11243 GCF_049672945.1 Haloferula sp.
GGGCTTTGCAGTGGGCCTTGAAGGCGTCGAGATTACAGGTCAGCCAGGCGATTGGCTTGGCTTCCTTTTCCACGGATGAACAGACAATCGCGGCGTCGTCCTTTTTCGAGAAGATTCCGCGCATTTCTGCGGGCTTGGTTTTGTCGATGAAGACGGCGTAGGTGTTGGTCGCGTGGGGTGCGGACACGAGGCCGAGATGGTTTTCATCGATGCCTTCCGCTGCGAGCCAGTCGTCGAGACGCACGGACCCTTGACCGCTGAGGATGTGGCAGAAGTGGCGGAGCGGGTGGCGTGCTTCGGGCTGCGGGTTGACGATCTTTTTGTTCAGTCCGCGCGCTTTGCGGATCTGGGACATGGCGTAGTTGCCGAAAGTCTGGCGGCAGAGTTTTGAAAGGAAGTCTTCGGGCTTCAGCAGATCGAAGGCCGGGTGGCGGTGGCGAATGCAGGAGTCGGGTGTGAAAAGCAGCTCAACGATGTTCGGGTTGTTAGAGAGCAGCAGGCTGACGAAGCGGCCGACTTCATAATAGACTTCGTCGCTTTTTTCATCGCTGACCTGATCGATGTTTTCGAGGCCGCCGAGGAAGGATGAAGGCGCAACGAAGATGCCGCGCAGATCGAAGTCCGAGCGATCGTGATGGGTGCCGAAGGCGCGGCTGCCGCTGACGGCTTCGAAGAGCAGCAGGTCGGGTTGACGGACACGATCGAGGGTGAATTCGCTTTTGTAGATCGGCTGCCAAGAGGTGGCATTCGCGGCTTTCGGCCAAAGGCTCCAGCGATGTAGGACTTGGTTGAAGGGGCCGCGCGGGTTGGAGTCGTTCGGCTGGGCATCGAGGGTGGCGCCGATGCCGGGAAGGTTTTCTTCGATGAAGTCATCAAGCGTCACTTGTCGGCCGGGTGACTCGTTCTCGCTGGCGTCGGCTTTCCACGCGACGAGTTCGCGGATGGCTTCGGCGACTTCGTCGGGTGCGGTTGGGATGAGTTCGACGAAGGGAACGGGCGGTGGCGTGCCGTGTTCGAGCACAAAGCGTGCGGCGAGCAGGGCGCGGAGGCAGTAGAGGTAGCCTTTTGCGGAGGGGGATTCTACGGTGAGCTTGTTGCGGTAAAACTGACCGGCGAGTCCGCGGTAGTGGTTGGCGAGGCCTTTGCGCGAAAGGTGATCAGTGGCGAGTTTGCGGAGATCTGTTAGAAAGGCCGGATTCGCATGATAGACAATCGGCGAATGAAGCCACTCGATGAGCGCGCCATTGGATTTCTGGAGAAGTCCGAGGGCCTTGCGGATGTCCCAGCCACCGGGGTCGAGGTCGTTTTCAATCGCGATCTCGATGGTGTCGCTGCCTTCACTGATGGTGAAGGCCTCCTCCATCGGGCGGCGGTAGAGAAAGCGGATGTCATAGTCCGAATCCGGCGATGCAAATCCCCAAGCCCGGCTGCCGGACTCGCAGGCATAGAGGATCTCGATGCCGTGTCTGGCTTCGAGTTCGCGCAGGAGGGTCTGGATCTTTTCGCTCACGCTTGATGAGTTATGGTTGGGGGTGGGATCGGACAAGGGTATTTCAAGATGATTTTGGGTGATCGTCATCGCGTGGCATGGAGTTCTCGACTTGCTGAACTGGGCTGCGCTTAATCGCCGCGATGATTCTGGAAACCATGCTTCAGCGGCTCTATCAGAGCATGCTCAAAGGGCCGAGCTTGAATGCCCGGCCTCACAATAGCCGCCAGCGGGTCGATGTGTCGGAGTTGCTGGCGATCGGATATGATTCGGAGACGAGCTTTTTGAAAGCGCTGCTCGAAGAGGGAAAGGTCGAGATTTCGGCGAAGGCGGAGCGTTTCAAAAAACCGGCGTATCCGGAGGCGGAGTGGTCGGATGAGGAAAAACGGAAGCGCGATGCCTGGGAGAAGGAGGTGAAGTTATTACGCAAGCTTGCGGGGATCGCGGCGGATGCGAAGGAGTATTTCAATGACCATGGCGAGGATGCGCTGTTCGTGGGTTTTCCGATACTTTCACTACCGCCGAAGGATGACCGGGAGGCGTTCGGAACATCACGGATCCTCGCGCCCCTGGCGATGGTGCCCAAGGAAAGTGTCAGGTGATAAATCTTACAATCTGCTCTTTGAAGTAAAAAAGCTGCCAAGCAAAAAGTAGGCAAGAGCAACCGAAATAGCAGACAGGCAATGGATTCCTGATCTAAGGATGGGGTGACGAAGGGAGCGGATTTGGTGCGTATGGCCTCAGGGCTGCTTACGCGAAAGCCTTTGCCGGAGCACGGTCACGACAGGTGCTGGAGGTGACCGGTGGAGGGTTCCTTTATTGGAACTGGCCACGACTGATAGATCGAGCGAATGGGTTCGTGCAATCTCACCAGTTGGGCGCTTGGGTTCCCCAGCGACAGTAAGGTCGCTGCTCCGGAAGGCGCTGCGGTGAGGTTTGGAGAACCGGAATGGTCCTGGTTGTTCTGCCTTTATACCCACTCGCACCACCCATCCACATAAGAAGCTGAGCCATCATGGAGCCAGGCGTCGAGTTGGGCTTGTTCCTTGGGTTGCTGGCCGCAGAGGCGGTCGACGAGACGGGTCATGTCGCTCCATAGTTTTTCGAACTGGGTGACGGGGAAGACGTCTTCCTGGCCGCTGCCCCAGTGCCTTCGATCCCGGGTCATCGCTAGCGGAACGAACTCCGATTGGTAGTGGTGATTCTCACAGGAATGGAATCGAACACGACAGGAAGGCCCTCATCAGTGATGAACACATTCGCTGGGCGAAGATCAAAGGCGGCTGCATCCTCACGGATGAAGGCCAGCGACTCTTCATAGCCGATACCGTAGTTGTTTCGGAGTTCCTTGAAGCCGAGGTCATCAATCATCAAGCGTCGGATTTCCGTTTCACTAGCGGGCCGACCGTGCTGATGGAGCTGGCGGGTGATGATCCTACGGTGATTTTGAACACCACCGATGCCGACGAAGCGGGTCATCTCTCCGAAGAGCTCGTCGTGCAGGATCAGTCGGTCGAGGTATTCAAGGGGGTCACCGTTTGTAAGCCGAGGTTTGCTGTCAAAAAAGTCGACGATGTAGGCGGCACAAGACGGCTTTGTGAATTTCAGGATGGAACGCGACCTTTCATCAAGGGAGATATCGTGTTCTCGCCCGCCTTCAACTACCGGCTCAAGCCCTTCGTAGAGCCAGCTTTGTTCCCGCCCGTACTTTTCGAGGAGCCTGATTTGCTCTGATCGATCAAGATAGTCTTCCTCCCCAAGAAACTTTCCATCTGGGTGTAAAATTCGCTCGAAGTCATCGCGGGCCTCTTGGAGAGCGCGGTCTTGACTTTCAGGCGGTATTTTTGGGGCTGAGTCATTTGGCAATGGCGGGATCATCACCTATTTAGGCCCGGATTTCAAGGAATCTTCGCCGAAGCGGAGGGGTGCTTTTCACCCCCACTCACACAGCCCGTCCACGTACGCCGCTGAGCCATCTCGGAGCCAGGCGTCGAGTTGGGCCTGTTCTTTGAGCTGTTGGCCGCGCGGGCGGTCGACTAACAGGAAACGGCAGTCGAGTTCGTCGAGGCGGGTCATGTCGCTCCAGAGTTTTTCAAACTGGGTGACGGGGAAGACGTCTTCCTGGCCGCTGCCCCAACGTTTCTTGACGTCCTTGAGGGTGACGTAGGTCGGCATGCGCTTGGCGATGCGGCGGGTGGCGGCGCGGACCTTTTCCTCGTCGCGCAGGTCGGCGTGGCTGAGGCCGAAGGCATCGAGCAGGGCATCGATGCGGATCCAGGTGGTCATCGAGTTGTAGTAGGAAAGCGCGAACTCGGCTTCCTCGTCGGGCATGGCGAGGCCTTCGACGAGTTCGAGGCGGCCGTTGACCTTGGCGAGGCCGCCGCCGCGGTCGTCGATGTGGCGGGTGATGACTTCGAAGCTGAGCGCGGCGCCGGAGTCGAGGTGGTGGCCAAGCACGGCGGGATCGAGACTGGCGCCGAGAGTATCGATGTTGTGCAGCATCAAATGCTTGAGCTGCGGTTGCTTGTCTAACAGATCAGCCAGAGTGCCGTTGAGCAAGAGGTTGGGGATTTCATACCAGTGGCCAACGGGGTGGAGGCACTGCGAGGTGAGGTTGTCGGTGTAGTCGGCGCCCTCGCCACTACTACGTGCCCAGTTGATGAGGGCGGCGTGGCCGCTTTCGCGGACTTTCTGGGCCTGTTCGTCGAGGGCCTGCTGCGGGAGTTCTTCCCAAGCAAAGCGCAGGTCGCGCTCGGTGGGGATGAGGCGCAGGCCGATCGAGCGTCCGCCGGAGACGAGGACTTCGCCGGGGTAGTCGAACTGTTGGTGAGCGGCGAGGAAGTCGCTGAGTGGAGCTTCTGTCAGGTAGCTGGCGGTGAAGATGTGCGGCGGGTAGGCGCCGTGTTCGCTGCCGGTGCGGCGGCTCTTGGCGAGGTGGGTTTCGAGGAAGCTGCGGTGGCGTGCGTCGAATTTGCAAAAGGGGTGCAGGGCTTTGACAACGCCGGCACCTTCGGTCCAGCGGCTGCCGACGCCGGCGGCGAGGGTGACGACGGCGACTTCGCCATTCGCGAGGGCTTCGCGACCGAGGGCGGTCTGGCTTTCGGAAACGGGCGACTTGGTTTGGCGGGTGAGGTCGCTGATTTCCCCAAGGCTGACGTCGGTGATGCGGGTGCTGGCGGGCAGGCGGTTTTTGGCGAGGCCGATGCGGCCGGAGCGGAGGTCGCTGCGGATCTGTTCGTGCTGGTCGGAGTCGAAGCCGTTGGCCCTGAGCAGACCGAAGAGGTCGCTGTGGGCCTTCTCTTCCTGGCTTTCGGGAAAGAGGCGGCGGAAGACATCGGGAACCAGCGAACGGAAGCGGTCGTTGGTGCGGAATGCTTCGCCGAGGCGCTGCAGTTCGAAGTGGCGGGCGCGGCTGAGCTGCTTGGGATCGTGGCGGACGAGTTGCGGCAGCATCAATTGGTAGTAGCTGTGGTTGAGCAGGGCGTCGTCGCCGCGGAGCAGTTCGGCGGAGGTGCCGTCGGGGTTGATGGTGAAGTCGTAGACGACCGGATCGATGGCAAAGGGCAGGGCCTTGGCGAGCTCGTTCTTGGCGTCGACCATTTCCTCTAACAGCCAGTCCTGGGCGGCGGATTTCACTTTTGGATCAAAGATGAATCCCATGCCGCCGCCGGCCATGCCGCCGAGCATCCAGAAGCCCCAGAAGTCATCGCCCCAGCGTTCGCGGCAGGCGGTGATGAGGCGTTCAGTGAAGAGGTTGCTGCACCACGGGATGATCGTTTGCAGCGGGCCGAAGAAGTTGCGGGTGGTGGTCTCGCCGAGCTTGCGGATGTCGCCGGTCTTCAGGCCGTCGAGGACTTCGCCTAACAGGTCAATGGCTTGCTTGCGCGCTTCCCATTCGGGGCCGGAGCGCAGCAGGTATTTTTCGGTGACCATTTCAAGGATCGGGCCGACGTTCTGGGCCATGCCGCCGTGGACGACGACGAGGCTGTCCTGAAGTTTCTGGGCGATGTCGGGGTCGAGCTTTGGTGGGATGAGGATCTCGTGGTCGGGCATCAGGCGGCCGCGGCTGATGCCGTATTCGACGTCGCTATCGCCGGCGGGCTGGCCGGCGATGAGCTTGATGCCTGGCCAGATGCCGCCGGAGTCCTGCCAGCCGCCGCCGGAGCCGCCGAGCCATTCGCCGAGGATCGCGCGGGCGGCGACGAGGCGTCGGCCGGGTTCATCGAGCGGGCCTTCGAGCTGGGCGGTCTGGCCGGTGGCGCGCATGCAGAGGGAGATGAGCGAGGCGAGCAGGTTGGTGGAGACCGCGAGGCGTGAGCCTTTCGGGATGCCGCGGACGTAGCTGGCGAGTTCGATTCCGCGACCGGGGCCGACGAGCTTTTCGAGCAGGTCGGTGAGTTTCTGTCCGGAGCCTTCGAGGCCGGGAGGGACGAGACCGGAGGCGACCAGTGCGGCCTTCAGCAGGCCGAGGTAGTCGGCGGCGTAGTCGAAGATCTCGTCGAGTTCGGTGATGTCCTTGTGCGCTTCGAGGTCGACACTGACGAGGCGGATGACGGGTTCATCGATGACGCGCAGGAAGGTTTCGATGGGCGGTTCGGCGGAGTCATCGCGACCGCGGACGCCGAGGTTGACCGAGACGTTGATGACCCGGGCGCCGGCGGGGAAATCCATGCCGAGGAAGAAGATGTCGCTCCACGCGCTGTGGGTGAGGTCCATGCGCACGGGAGTTTTTTCCCGAAGTACGGGAAACACCGGAGATGAGCCGGAACCGCCGTCCAACAACTCGCGTCGGATGCTCAGCGGTTGATCCTGCGGGTGGCCGAGGCGGAACATCCATTGGTTACCGGGAACGGAGCGGACGCTGGTGCGGACCTGGTCGGCGAGGGCTTGGAAGGCGCGCTGGTGATAGGCGGTGGCGAGCGCGCTGCAGATGGTGCTGCTCCAGCCGTCGTTGGCGGCGGCTTCGAGAAAGGACTCGATGGCTTCCGGAAAGCGTCTTTCGAGCAGGTGGACGTAGCCGGTGAAGGGGACGTGACCGGAGGCTTTTACTTCCGCGCGCTCGGGCAGCAGGAAGCGATGGATATTGGAAAGAAAGAACAGCGCGCGGACCGAGTCGTAGAGGTTGTCGGAGCTTTTCCGGAACTCGTCCAGCTCCTCGCATTCCTGAAGGAGTTCACTGAAGGTCAGTTCTTTACAAAAATCGTCCAGCGACTGATCGCGGACCGCTTCGTCGGTCGAGGTGATCAGGTTGATGAGGTTTTCAGGCATCTTGATGGGCGGGAAAATTGGGGGGTTGCAGGGGAGATCAGTGGCGCGCGCGGGCGACGATGTCGAGCAGGTCGCTGAGGATCTCATCCCGTTCGGAGCCGGCGAGGGCGAGCGCGAGCTGGGCATGGAAGAGACCGTATTTCTGGCTGATGTCGTGACGGCCACCGAGAACCTTGAGGGCCGAGTATTGTTCCCGGCGGGCGAGCTCGGAGAGGATTGGCGACAATTGGAGGGTTCCTCCCGCGCGTTTGGTTTCCTCCACTTTTGCGGTGAGCATTTCCATGACGAGAGGCGTGAGCACGTGCATGCCGAACAGGGTCAGGTAACGGCCGGCGCGCAATCCGGGGACGATGAGTTTCTGCTCGGCTTCGGTGGGAGTTGGCTTTTCGAGAACTTCCCTGATCTGATAGATCGACTCGCCGCCGGCAGCTCGCTGAAGAGTGCCGGCGATGGTGCCGTAGTGTTGAATTTCGGTTTCATGCGTGGATTGCACCCCGGACATCGCGCAGTCTTCGGCTTTTGCGGATTCGATGAGTTGCCGCGCGCAGGAGCGTTCGGGATCGCCGCTGATGAAGAGGTGATCGCTGACCGCGTGGAAGAAGGGTTCACCTGCGGTGAAGTCGGCTGCTAGAGAAATGGCGTGACCGTAGCCGAAGCGCTCATGCTGCTCGATGAATGTCAGGCGCATGGACGTGTCGGTGATCGACTTCCGGAAAGCGTCTTCGTCACCCGGATGGATGATCAGGCAGACATCCTCGATGCCGGTCGAATGAACTTCCCGCAGCAGGATTTCGAGGACCGAGCGGAGTTCGCCGTCACGGTCGACAAGAGTCTGGATCGGAAGGGTGCGGTGGTCGGTACTGGCGGCGGTGATGACCGCTTTGGTGAGCTTCATGGAGTGATTCCGGGGCTGGATGAGGCCGCGAAGCTACCTGCCTTACTGAAAGAGAACGACTCCGGAGCCCGACATACTGCCGCGGGCAGGCAGTTCAGGTGGTGGAGGCGGTTTCCGCCTTCCGCGCCTTGATCTTCTTCACGTAGGCGATCTTGTTGGAGGCGTTGTAGGCGGCGACCTTGTAGCACTCGGCGAGGGTCGGGTAGTTGAAGACGGTGTTGAGGAAGTAGTCGAGGCCGCCGCCGAGACCGATGACCGCCTGGCCGATGTGGATGAGCTCGGTGGCACCGGAGCCGATGCAGTGGACGCCCAGCAGCTTCCCGTTTTCACGGTGGAAGATCATTTTGAACATGCCGGAGTTGTCGCCGAGGATCTGGCCGCGGGCGATTTCGCCATAGCGCGCGATGCCGGTTTCGTAGGGCACGCGATCGGCGGTGAGTTCTTCCTCGGTTTTGCCGACCATCGAGATCTCGGGAATGGCGTAGATACCGATCGGAAAGTGTTCACCCATCGGCGTGGCTTCGTAGTCAAACATGTGGCAGGCGGCGATGCGGCCCTGCTCGCTGGAGGTCGCGGCAAGCGCGGGGTAGCCGATGACGTCGCCAGCGGCGTAGATGTTAGGTGCTCCGGTCTGGTAGTGGTCATTGACCGAAATGCGGCCGCGCTCGTCGGCCTCGAAGCCGGCGGCGGGGAGGTTCAGCGCTTCGGTGGCACCTTGGCGGCCGACGGAGAAGAGGATCAAGTCAGCGACGACGTGCTTGCCGGACTCCAGTTCGATCAAGCCTTCGAGCCCGCCGTTTTCAACGACCTCCATGGAAGCGACGCCATCGCCGCAGCGGAAAGTGACGTCCTGCTTGCGCATCTGGTGGACGAGTTCATCGACGATCTCGTGGTCGAGGAATTCAAGCGGGCGCGGGCGTTTGTCGATGACGGTGACCTGCACGCCGAGTGCGGCGAACATCGAGGCGTATTCGATGCCGATGACGCCGGCACCGACGACGGCGACCTTGCGCGGCAGTTTGGTGAGTTGGAGGAGGGAGTCGGAGGTGACGACCACCTTGCCGTCGGCTTTGATGCCGCGTGGGTCGGCCGGCTTGGTGCCGACGGCAATCATGATCTTGTCGGCGGTGAGGCGGCGTTTTGATGCGATGCCATCGACGAGAATGGTGTGGGCATCCTCGAAGCTGGCACTGCCACGGATGACTTCGATGTCATTTCGTGAAAGCGCATCCTGCACCACATCCGATTCCTTGGAAACGACGTGATCCACCTGGGCGATGAGTTGTTCCATCGTGGGTCGGGCGGTTCGTCTGCTGCCGCTTCCGTGTTCGGTTCCGGCGTCGGAGTAGAGGCGGCGAACGGCTTCGCGGAAAGTCTTCGAGGGGATGGTGCCGGTTTCGATACAGACGCCGCCGATGCAGGTTTGTTTCTCGATGACAGCGACCTTTTTGCCGAGTTTGGAGGCTTGAACGGCGGCGCGTTGGCCGGCGGGGCCGGAACCGATGCAGATGAGGTCGAAGTCGTACATGATATGAAGATGGAGTCGGATGGATCAGCTGGTGGCGCCGCGGTAGTGGATCTGGCGTTTCGGAAAGAGGCGTTCGGTAAAATCGGGGATGATGCCCTGATGACACATCACGATCAAGGTATCGCCAGTGTCGAGGCGGGTATCGAGTGGGGGTTTGTGAATGGATGAGCCATCTGCGCGGCGTACGGCGACGACGAGGAAAGCGCTGCGACCGCGGGTTTCAAGCTCGGCGAGCGTGGCACCGACGAGGTCGGAGTCGGCGGGAATCTGCATCTCCTGGACCTGGACGCCGATTTCCGCAAGGTCGCCGGAGAGCCCTCCGGTCTGGGCGTCCTGTTCGAGGAATTCGGTGGCGTCGGGGCGGAGAATCAGTCCTGCGATTCTTTCGGCTCCGATGTGGGTGGGCAGCACGGCCTTGTCGGCTCCGGCCTGGAGAAGCTTGGCTTCGGTGGAGGGAAAATCGCCACGGGCGATGATGCGGAGCTTTGGGTTGAGGTTGCGGGCGCTGAGGGTGATGAACACGTTGGCGGCATCGCTGGGGAGCACCGAGGCGAGGGTCTGGGCTCTTTCGATGCCGGCTTCAAGCAGGGTTTTCTCGTCAGTGGCGTCGCCGGAAACGTGATAGTGACCCTTGCCGGATACTTCAGTGAGTCGGTCGAGATCGCGGTCAATGACGACGAAGTCGCGGACGGCGCTTTCGAGTTCGGCGATGATCTGTCGCCCGACGCGGCCGTAGCCGCAGACGATGACGTGATTCGTCAGTTTCTGGACCTCCTTACTCATGCGGCGACCTCCCAAGGCGTTGAGGATCTGCCCCTCGGTGAGAAACTGGACAAAGGCTCCCATCAAGTAGATCACGGTGGTGCAACCGAGCACGATGATGATCACCGTGAAGGTCATCAGACCGGTCGAATCGATCGGCCGGACCTCGCCGTAGCCGACGCTGAAAACGGTGAGAATCACCATGTAGATCGCGTCGAGCAGCGGCCACCCGGCGATTACGTAACCGCTCACGCCCGCCAAGAAAACCAAGGCCAGGGCGCAGAGACCGGCGACGAGGTTGCGCAAGGGTCGGCTCATGAAACGGACCAGACGGCGGATGGATTTTCACAAAACAACAAGCGGTAGAGCAGGTCGCAGGCCAGATGAGGGGAGCTTGATTTTTGAGTCTGACATAAGGTATTAAGGAACAATGAAATAAAGGCTGATTACCGGGGACGCCGGACCCCTTGGGCTCCCGTGGCCTGCTCGCTTGGAGCTTGCCAGATCACTGCGGACCGATTTAGGCTAAGCGCCTTATGTTCAGGCGATTCACTTGGGTGATAGGAACCATGGCTGGGCTCGGCGCTTCGGAGGTCGATGCCCTGCCGAGTATTTCCGGGGTGGAGATCGCCAACCCGGAGTGGTCGATCATCATGACGCCGGAGGGCTACTCGGACGTCGCCTTGGACAAGCGTCCTGGATTCGATGGGAGGGAGTACCTTTCCGGCGAATGGGCGGCAGCGGTCAAATATTCAGGATCCGCTGGTCCGATCTGGTTGCGCAAGACCTGGGGGTTTCCCTGCTGGGATACGAACTCCAATTTCACGGTCGTCGATCCGGTCGGTATCGATACGCCTCAGACCAATTCGGACGACTTTCTCCGTTTTATCTCAAGGATCAGCAATGGAGTCCTCGAGATCACGATCCGCTATGAGATGGTGGATACGGCGACGGGCATCGAGCAAGGTGATGAAAGGGCCAGTGCGGAAGGAGACGGCGGAAGCACGACAAGCAGTCGCTATGTCCTGAGGCAGACCTATGTGGTGAGAAACATCTCCGGGGGTGCTCTCAGCGAAATCTGCTTTTATCATTTCCTGCATGGGCTGACGTCCGGGGTCTCGCTTTACGATGATCGGGATTATGGCGGCCCGATGGCTGCCTATCATTTCGACAACACCCAGCACGGGAGCTCACTCAGTCTGAACACCACGACCGGTGAGATTTTCTCACACCTTGATACGGTGTGCATGCACGCGATGGATGTGCCGACGGCAATCGAGTGCGGCTACTACGGTGTGGAG
>NZ_JBATWY010000171.1:0-46705 GCF_049672945.1 Haloferula sp.
AGAAGCTGATGATGAGAGCTTTCCTCCTGCTGCCGCTCCTCCTCAGCCTGCCACTTGCTGCTGAAGAAGATCGCCCGAATATCCTTCTGCTCTTTGCCGATGATCTTGGCCGCTACGCCTCGGCCTACGCGGATGAATCGCTTCCATCTCCGAATGACATCACCTCGACCCCGGCTTTTGATCGGGTCGCCCGCGAAGGAGCCTTATTCGAGAACGCCTTCGTCTCCGTTCCTTCCTGCACTCCGTCGCGCACTTCGCTGAACACCGGCCGCCACTTCTTCCGCAACGGATCCCATTCGCAACTCCATCATCCCTGGCGAGACGAGGCACCCGACCCCTTTGACGAGATCACCGGAATGCCGGTGTCGCTTCAGGATGCGGGTTACCACATCGGGCTGACCTACAAGCTGCACATGGACGAACGCATCATCGGTGGTAAAAAAAACATCTACAACAAGGCTGGAGCCCGCCTGAACAGCTACTCTCAGAACCTCAGCAAGGCGAAAGACAAAGACTCCACCAAGGCTGCCATCCTCAACGAAGTCCGCGGCAACTTCCGTGACTTCCTTGCCAAACGGAAAGCGGGACAACCCTTCTTCTACTCCTTCAACCCTACCAACACCCACCGTAAATGGATCAAGGGTTCAGGAAAGGCTCTGTGGGGGCTCGACCCCGACCGTCTGAAAGGAAAGCTTCCTCCCTTCATGCCGGACAACGAAGTCACGCGTGAGGATTTCGCTGACTATCTTGGGGAGGGCATGGCCTTCGACGCCGCATGCGAAGTCATCCTCGACGAACTGAAGAAGATTGGTGAACTGGAAAACACCCTAATCTGCATTTCCGGTGACCACGGGGCTCCCGGTTTCCCGATGGGAAAGTGCAACGTCCATGACTTTGGATCGCGGGTTCTCCTCGCCATGAGTTGGCCGCAGCACATTGCACCCGGTCGCGAGGTCAAAGTTCCGGTCTCACTCATCGATCTCGCCCCCACCTTCCTTGCAGCGGCCGGAGTCCCATCCAAGGACGATCCCGATGGGGAAAACCTTCTCCCGTCATTGGCCAAGGGAGCCACGGATGAGCAGCTGCGAGGATGGGCATTGATCGGGAGAGAGGCCCATGTCGGCTCGGCCCGCCGCGGACAGCTCCCCTACCCCGTTCGGGCGATCCGCAGCTCCGACCATCTCTACATCATCAACTTCAAGCCGGAGCGATCACCGATGGGCGATGCGTTGGCCGTGACCACTGACAGCGCTCCCGACTTCGAGACGCTGACTAACAACACCAGAGTGGCCTTCGCCGACATCGATGCGGGGCCAACCAAGGCGTGGCTGGTGGAACACCGGAACGATGAAGACAACGTCACCTACACCGACTTTGCGTGGGGCAAGCGGCCTGCCGAAGAACTCTACGACCTGCGCAAGGACCGCCATCAGATCCACAATCTGGCCAACGATCCCGAATACCGCGAAGTCAAAGCGAGGCTTCGAACCCAACTCGTCCGCGAACTTGAATCACGCCACGACCCAAGGCTCGACAACGACGCCTTTGATCGGTCTCCCTACCTGAACAGGAACGGGCGCTGATCATTCTTCGTCCGGACTATCGAGGAACTCATACACCACCCTGAGGAATCCGATCTCGCCATCGGTCGTGATTTCGAATCCGTTCGGGTTTCTGCCAACATCCTCATCCGTCCAGTTGATGAGGTCGGTGGACGTTTCCCCGCGAATCTCCGCATCGTCACGTTCCACCAACTCGGGGCCCGTCTGGATCTCAATTGTTGACTCTCCGATCACCGTTTGTGTCTGGGGCAGTGAATCCGGATCGTTCGGATTCGTTCCAGAGAGATATTCCGCAACATTCGACCATCCATCTCCGTCGGCATCATCATCTGGACCGGTCAGAAGCGCACCCGGTTCGAACTCCGTCCCCGCCCACTCGGAATACTCGGAATCCTCGACGGACACGGTGTAGGAGGTTTCTCCATCCAAAACGTACTCTGTCGAAGACTCGGGAGTCGTCAAAGTCAGGCTCTCACTCCCTTCATCAAGTCGGTCAAGCTTCGCAGCGAGTTCAAATACCGCTTCCGACTCACCAACTTCCAACCTCGCCACCGGAGTTGCTGTTAGATCAGCCAGTTCTGCCGTTCCCGAGAGGGTTAGTGGAACATTGACCGGAAATCTCAACGGCAGCGGTGTCGACAAAGTCAGCTTCAAGGGATCCACCGATGAACGCTCCGACAAGTTCCCTTCCTCCAAGGAAAGCGAAACCATCGGCAGGTAGGGATCACAAGCGAGGAGGTCGGTATCGAAGCTTACTGCATCAACCCACCACCCGGTGCTGGCCACATTCGAGTCACTCGCCAATGTCCACCGCAACCGAATTTCGCTTCCCGACCACGCTGAGGGGATCTGAAGGGTCGTCGTCCTGAAGCCACCCGAGTTCGCCGACCACGCCTGTTCACCTGCGATGTCACTACCCCCAAATTCCGCAATGGTTAGGTTGTAGCCACCTTCAATGACAGTCGCCGCCGAGTTCAAAAGATCAAACCAGGCACCGTCATCAAGAGAAGCTTGAAGCTGGGCACCGTCGCGCCCCGATTCCAGATCGTACCAGTGACGGAAGCTAAGTGTCGCTCCACTCGGGCCAATCCCCATCGCAGGCGACTCCAAATTCGACAAGCCGATCTGTCGCGGCCCTGCGATATAAGCGGAATTCGGAATGCTGCTCTTGCGGGTCGATACAATTTCCCAAAGGGCTCCCCTTCCTGTCTCGTTGGTGGCCCAATCCTCAGGCAGCTCCTCTGAGTCATCGAATCCCTCGATCTTCGTTCCGAATGCGGATCCGATCAGCGCGTTGATCGGGAAGGTCGCCGTTCCTCCATTGGACTGGAGTTCCAGACTCATCGCCACCGGATCACCACATTCACCTTGAACCGATACCGTAAAAAAGAGCTCTGACTGAAGTCCTGAACCGATCGTGGCCACTGACTGCACCCCACCAAAATCGAGGAAACCCGTCGGCCCCGTCAATTGCCCGGTGACCAACTGCGCATCATCGGAGCCATCGTTGATCAAGGTGATCCCCAGCTGAACCGTTTCGTCAGGGTCCACATTGCCATTTTGTCCGACATTCGATTCGGCCGACAAACGAGTCTTCACCACTTGGAGATCGACCCCCGCAGGAGCTGATTCCAGCAGGATCTGCATGCTGTAAAGCTGAGCCGCATCCGCAGCCTTGCCGGCAACCTTGATGAAGTATTCCCCTTCTTGAAAGAGTTGGACACCCGCCAGCACTTCGGTACCACCCGGCCCGGTGGCATCGCGTGTCGCCACTTGAACCGCCCCACCACCGCGGAGGACCTGAAGCGTCAGGTCCTGTTGAATCGCGGGATTATAGTTCGTACCCTCCGAACAGGTAAATCCTTGCGAACCTTCCAGATAAGTACCCGAAGCCGGCACCACTCGAATGGTGAGGCGAGCATTCGCTGGGGAACTGAGCACATACCAGTCGCTGTCGAGCCTACCATCGATACTCAGCCACTGCCTCGAAAACGCCGCGTCCGGTTCCAAACCCAGATCCGTGGCAGCCGCAGCCGAATCATTGTTGATGCCGCCACCAAGCCCTTCTAACGGATCCCCATACTGACGTTGAGTGGATTGAAACTCATCAAACTGGGCGCCCCGAAAGTTTTCGGTGACGAAAGGCTCCATCAGCTTCGTTTCGTTGATAGGGCAGACATGGGCGAGACCGATCGCATGACCTATTTCATGGGTAAGTACGTTGACGAATCGCCGCGAGTTGCTCGACGTGTTTTCATAAAAGTTATCGGCGGAATCCATCACGATATCCCCGTAGCCAGGGCTGTAGGCGAAGGCGAGGGTGTTGCTGTTCCCATCAATATCCCTCGCAGAAAGCCGGATATCCCCCCGGGTTCCCAATCGCCCGTCGACCGTCCTTGAAAAGGAAGAACCCGTATCCTCCGGTTCGTAAACGAAGGTGATGCCGCACTGGTTCCCGAGCGAATCGAAGGCCTCCTGAACCAGCGGGAACCAAACCTGGGTGGTCGGATCAGCCGTCGCCGAACCTCCATAAATCCCCTGGATCCAGGCGCGAAAATTGGAGGGACCGAGGCTTCCGCTGTCCCCGGGAACCCGGGTTCCGTCGGGCACGATACTCCAGGTCAAAGTCACCGGAGTCCCTTGGGCGTTGCTGCCGTTCGCCTGTGTCGCGGTTTCCGTCCATCGCTCCGGATCAAGAAACTGGGTGGCTTTCGTCTTCATCTCACCAGGAGCCAATCCGCCCTCCACCTCCGCAAGTCGATATCCAGCCACGATCTCCGGCGCAGTCCCGGGTGCCCAGCACTTGAAACGACGCAGATCAGGATCGAGCGAAGCCAAGTCATTGCGATACTGCTGAAGACGCCGTCCATCTTCCGGCGGAAGCATCGCCACCCACTCGTCAAGAGTCAGTCCGCGGTATTTTTCAGGAACATCGAACTCCTCGTGACGATGCTTCTGTCCATGTTTGGGCAGTTCTTGAAAGACCTCTGCCAGCGCTTCCTCATCCAGCAGCGTGAGCAGGCCATTCCGTTCTTCGGAAGCCTCCACTTCCTCACTCGTGGAGATTGCAGCGGACGTCTGCGATCCGGAACGATCCCGCACAGGAGTCTCGTCAGAAGCATTCACCGAAGGCATTCGGGAGACTTTTGTAACCGCAGCCCCTCCTGATTCGTGGGGATCATCTACTACGACGACACTAAACAGAGCAACACCTGCCAACAACGAAGCTGGGACCAAGAAAACAACGGGTTTCGCCTTCACTGATGATGGGTTTACGTTAATACTCTTGATGTAGCAATGTTGTTGAGTGGAATAATTCTTGGGTATTTTGCGAAATCTTGAAAGATCAGGATTTCCGTCGTCCAAGTCGAAGAATCAGAGGCCCAACTCGGAAAGGGAAGAGAAGAACCACCGTAAAAATGGCAAATTCGTGAACGTATGAGTCCCAGCACCATGAAAACCACTCACTTTTCCGGATTTGATCGCCGCCGCTTTATCCAGACCATCGGAGCTTCTGCCCTCGCTGGATTCCCCGCATTGGGAGTGGAAGGAGCCAACGACAAGGTCCGCCTCGGACTCATTGGCTGTGGAGGAAAGGGCGAGGCTCACCTCGCTTATTTCAGCGGCCTGAAGAACGTCGAGTTCGTCGCCATCTCCGATGCCGATACCGCCCACATGGCAAAAGGAGTGAAGAAGCTGGAGTCGCAAGGGCAGAAAACCCCGGTTGGGCAGCATCAGGACTACCGCGACCTTCTTGATCGCCAAGACATTGATGCCGTGGTCATCGCCAGCCCCAATCACTGGCACGCGCTGCACTGCATCCATGCCTGTCAGGCAGGAAAAGATGTCTACGTCGAAAAACCGGTGACCCACAAGATGTCGGAGTCCGCCCCCATGATCGCAGCCGCCGAAAAATACGACCGGATCGTCCAGGCGGGCACCCAGAACCGATCCGATACCGGCCTGATCGACGCTCTCGATTTCATTCAAAGCGGCGAGATCGGCAAAATCACCGCCGTCCGGGGCCTGTGCTACCGCAACCGCGATTCCATCGGACGAGCCAAGAACCCGCCGCTCAAGCCCCCATCAACCGTCGACTACAACCTCTGGCTGGGCCCCGCACTCGACCTTCCCCTCCTCCGCAAGAGATTCCACTACGATTGGCACTGGATCTGGAATACCGGCAATGGCGACATCGGCAATCAGGCTCCGCATGAACTCGATATCATCTCGTGGTTTCTCGGTGACCCCGGCCTGCCCGCCCAGATGAATTCCTTCGGCCAGCGGTTCGTTTGGGATGACGCCGGCCAGAGCCCCAACATGCAGACCCTGTGGTTCGAACTTGGTGACGTGCCCGTCATCTTCGAACTGAACGATCTTTGGATCAAACCAGGCACCAACGCAGCACCATCCTACAAGGGCACACGTGTCGGCATGATCGTCACCTGCGAAGGCGGCGAATTCCGCGGCGGCCGCGGCGGAGGCAATATTTTCAGCCTCGACGGGAAGAACAAGATCCAGAAGTTTCCGGGTGATGCCGGCAATGGGCACGCCCAGAACTTCATCGATGCCGTTCGTTCGCGAAATTCCGACGGACTCCATGGCAAGCTGGCGCGCTCGACCCAAACCGCCGCACTTTCTCATCTGGCCAACCTTTCCCATCGGTCCGGCTCACCCGCGACCGGCAAAGAACTGCGCGAAGGAGCGCTCGCCTCTTCCCCCGATCTTCTCGAAGTGCTTGATCGTCAGGAAGCCCAACTCGATCGTTGGTCGGTCGACACTTCAAAAACTCCGTACATCCTGGGTTCCGATGTGACGGTCGATCCCTCGACCGGAAAGTTGAGCGGCGAACTTGCCAACTCACCCCTCGCCAATCCCCAGTATCGCAAGGGCTTCACTCTTCCCGAAAAAGCATGAGCTTCTGCCGAGCTTCTCTCAGCAAATGCCTCGGATGGGCCGACAAGTCCGAGTCTTGATCGACCATCTAAAGAATCAGGCATGGCCTTCCTTGCGTTTATGAATTCCGACTGAATTTCCGTCGGGATCACGAACGAAGGCCATGTGGCAGACAGGAGTCTCGATCGGTCCGAAATTGAACTCGACCTTCGCCTCCCTCAGTTCAGCCACCGCTTTTTCAAAGTCGTCCACCTCAAGACTGACGCTGCAGCCATCCTTGCTCGGCTCCATTCCCGGTGCGACGCCGATCGCCAGCGTGCCTGCACCGATATCGTATTCCACCCAGTGACCACCTTCCATCTTGTGGTCCATCGTGGCTGTTAGACCGAGCACTCCTTCATAAAACTCCCGCGCACGGGGCATGTCGGTGACCGGATAGACAGTGAAGGCAATTTCCTGGATCTTCATTTGTGAAAATACTGAGGGGTCTGGCAATCCGCTGCAATGCGGGAGTCCGACTGCAAGATAACTCGCTTGCGAGGCTCATCGACAGGAATGTCGATGCTCCGAAAAAGCCCGCCACTCCTTGCGAAGTGGCGGGCCGAGGAATCCTTGAAGTCCGATCAGCTGATCAGATCCGGCCAGTCTTCCGTGTGGAAGAACTCACCCTCGGGCTTGTCGGTGCGCTCGTAGGTGTGAGCCCCGAAGAAGTCACGCTGAGCCTGGAGCAGGTTGGCAGGCAGACGCTCGGCACGGTAGGCATCGTAGTAAGACAAGGAACCGCCGAAGGATGGGACCGGGATGCCGTTCGTTGCCGCAAGCGCAACCACTTCGCGCCAATCCTGCTGTCCCTCGTTGAGGACCGCGGTGAAGAATGGGGAAAGCATCAGGTTCGTCGGAGGCGTGGCACTCTGATAGGCCTCGGTGATGCGGTTGAGGAAGCGGGCACGAATGATGCATCCGCCGCGCCAGATCTTGGCGATCTCACCGAGCTTGAGGTCCCAGCCCTTCGCAACACCGACCTTGCTGATGAGGTCGAGACCCTGCGCGTAGGAAACAATTTTCGAAGCATAGAGTGCGTTGCGCACCTTGGCGACGAGCTCCTCCTTGCTCATGCCCTCAAGCTTGAAGCTCAAGTTGTCGGGACCCTGGAGCACGCCGCTGGCGACCTTGCGCTGATCACGCATCGAGCTCAAAATACGAGCTTCGACGGAGCCGGCGATCGTCGAGAACGGAACCGCCTGCTCAACAGACTCCATCACCGTCCAGCGTCCGGTACCTTTCTGGCCGGCCTTGTCGACGATCAGGTCAACGATGTCCTTGCCGGTTTCAGGATCCTTCTGCTTGAAGATGTTGGCGGTGATCTCGATGAGGAAACTCTCGAGGTCGCCCTCGTTCCAATCAGCGAAAATGTCAGCGAGCTCTTCGTTGGAGAAACCCGCAGCCTTGAAGATGTTGTAGGCTTCGCAGATGAGCTGCATGTCGCCGTATTCGATGCCATTGTGCACCATCTTGACGAAGTGACCGGCACCGCCTTCACCGATGTGCACCACGCACGGCTCGCCATCCACCTTGGCGGAAATGCTTTCAAAAATCGGCTTCATCACTTCCCAAGTGGAAGCAGGACCTCCAGGCATGATCGATGGCCCCTTGAGAGCACCTTCTTCACCACCGGAAACGCCGGCTCCAATGAAGCGCATGCCGGCTTCCGCGCAGTATTTGTCACGACGCTCGGTGTCGGTGTAGAGCGAGTTGCCGCCGTCGATGATGATGTCACCCTTATCCAGAAGCGGAATCAGCGACTCGATGACCGCGTCAACCGGACCACCGGCCTTGACCATGATCTGAATCTTGCGCGGAGAGGAAAGCGACTGGACGAACTCCTCAAGCGTCTTGCAGCCGACGAGTTTTTTACCGGGATTCTCGGCGATGAATTCCTCCATCACGGAAGTCGTGCGGTTGTAGACGGAGACCTGGAAGCCGCGGGACTCCACGTTGAGGACGAGGTTTTGGCCCATAACGGCCAGGCCGATGAGGCCGAAATCACTGTTGCTCATGTTGTATGATAGATTTGGTGGACAGGGCGCTTTAAGGAACTCCGACAAAGAGCGCAACCCCTTGTTGCCAGAATGGCATGCATTCCCCACATTCCTCGTGTGAACCTCCCGAATGCCATCACCCTCTCGCGCTTGGTTCTGGCCGCCATTTTCGTTGGCGCGATGGAATTTCCCGGCCTCACCGGCTATTCGATCGCGCTCGCCGCTTTCTCGGTCGCCGCCGCCACCGACTGGCTCGACGGCTATTTGGCGCGGAAAATGAACCTCGTGACCCCTCTCGGCAAGCTGCTCGACCCCTTGGCAGACAAGATTCTGGTCTGCGCGGCCTTCGTTTTCCTTTCCACATTGGAAAAATCGTCCAACGGCCAGCCCATTGCCCCCGTCTGGGCTACCACACTTATCATCGGCCGCGAATTCCTCGTCACCGGCCTGCGCCAGATCGCCATCGAAGCCGGTCAGGTCCTTGCCGCCGATCGACTCGGCAAGTGGAAAACCACCTTCCAGCTCATCTTCGTCATCGATGCACTGGTTTGGCTGACCTTCGACCACATCCACGCCCCCGCCGACATCGTCCATTTCATCCTCATGCTCACCAAGCCGGAAGGCTGGATCATGCCGATCTCACTCTGGGCCGCTGTCGCCCTGACCGCGATCTCCGGCTTTAACTACGTCTGGAGCGGGCGCAAGCTGCTGAAATTAGGGTAGCCTCGGCGATCATCCGCTTTTTCCCAATTGAGGAAACGCCAAGTTGAAGAGGAATCCAGATCCCGTCCCCATCTCCAAGACCGCTGCAACAGTGCCTTACTTGGCGAACTTGGTGTCTTGGCGTTTCAATTTTTCAGAAGCGCGGGCAATTCGACGATGACTCCCTTGAGCTTGCAACCGGATCGAAGCCGGGCACACTCCCGCGCGACGTGAATCCGATCCCGATCGAGCCCTCCCTTGAGGAATTCGCGCAGCTGGCCGACCAGGGAAATGTGATCCCGGTTTTCACCCAGCTCGCCGCGGATTTCGAAACGCCCCTGTCCGCCTACCTCAAGGTGCGCGACGGCCGTCACTCGTTTCTTCTCGAAAGTGCCGAGAGTACCGACAAGAGCGGTCGTTGGTCGATTCTCGGAAGCGGCCCACGCCGCATCATCGAGGCCCGCGGCAAGGAAATCACCATTCGCGAAGGCAGTCAGACCACGACCGAGACGGTCGAAGACGATGTGCTCGCCGCGCTTGAGCGCCACATGGCCCCCTACCGCCCGGTGCTCCACGGCAACCTGCCCCCATTCTGCGGCGGCATGGTTGGCTACCTCTCCTACGATGCCGTCAGGCAGTTCGAGCCGACCGTCGCGGCCCCGCCAAAAGACGAACTCGGCGTGCCCGATGCCGTCTTCGTCCTCGCCGACACCCTGATCGTCTTTGACCAGAAGCTGCGCCGCCTCCAGATCATCGCCAACGCCTTCCCCGCCGAGCACGACAACCCCGAGGAAGCCTACGTCGCGGCACGCGAGAAAGTCTCGGCCATCGTCGAGATGCTCAATCGACCGCTGCACGTCCCCGCCCTCAACGGTCTAACAAGCGTCGAACCCTGCGATGCCACCAGCAACACCACGCAGGCCGAATACGAACAGATGGTCATTCAGGGAAAAGAATACATCGCTGCTGGCGACGTCTTCCAGTTCGTCCCGAGCCAACGCTTCGAGACCCCGTTTCAAAAATCACCGGTCGACCTCTACCGCGCCCTTCGCCACGTCAACCCGTCACCCTACATGTTCATCCTCGAACTTGAGGACTTCGCATTGGTCGGCAGTTCACCGGAAGTTCACGTCCGCGCGATCGAGGGAAAAATCGACATCCGTCCGATCGCCGGCACCCGCTGGAGAGGCAAGACCGCGGAAGAAGACGATGCCCTCGCGCAGGACCTTCTCGATGACCCGAAGGAATGCGCCGAGCACCTGATGCTCATCGACCTCGCCCGCAACGACGTCGGCCGCATCGCCAAACACGGTAGCGTCAAAGTCGACGACTTCATGATCGTCGAGCGCTACAGCCACGTCATGCACATCGTTTCGAACGTCACCGGTGAACTCGATGGCAACCACAGCGCCTACGACGTGCTACGCGCCACCTTCCCCGCCGGAACCGTCAGTGGCGCGCCGAAAATCCGCGCCATGCAGATCATCAACGAGCTCGAGAAAAGCAAACGCTGCGCCTATGCCGGAGCCGTCGGCTACTTCGGCTTCGATGGTGGCCACGACTCCTGCATCACCCTGCGCACCTGTCTTCTCAAAGACGGCAAAGCCTACGTCCAGGCCGGGGCCGGCGTCGTCGCCGACTCGAACCCAACCTACGAATACAACGAAACCGTCAACAAGGCCAAAGGCATGCTCCGCGCCATCGCCCTCGCCCGCACCATCGAAGAGTAAACCGTCTTAAAGTCTGAAGGTCGCAAGTCTAAAGGTCCCCTGCTGACCATTCGCACCGGTAACCGCCATCCTCAGACCTCCAATCCACGAGACCTTCGACATTTAGACCTTCTAGCTCTCCACAAGAACAATCGCGTGAGGCGAAGCCTTTTACGCGACCGACATTCCGACTCATGCTTTTGATCATCGATAACTACGATTCCTTCACCTACAACCTCGTCCAGTATTTCGGCGAGCTGGGTGCCGAGATGAAGATCATCCGCAACGACGCGATGACGGTCGAAGAAGTGAAGGCACTCAAACCTTCACGCATCTGCGTTTCCCCCGGACCCTGCACGCCGAACGAAGCCGGCATTTCCTGCGCCGTCATCAAGGAGTTCGGCCCGACCACCCCGATCCTCGGCGTCTGCCTCGGCCACCAATCCATCGGCCAGGTCTACGGCGGCGACGTCGTTCGCGCCGACCGCCTGATGCACGGCAAAACTTCGCCGATCCTCCACGCAGGCAAGAGCGTCTTCAAAGGACTGCCGAGTCCCTTCACCGCGACCCGCTACCACTCCCTGATCGTCAAACGCGACACCCTCCCCGATGACCTCGAAATCACCGCCTGGACCGCCGAAGATGAGATCATGGGCGTGAAGCACAAGGTCCACCCCGTCCACGGCGTCCAGTTCCATCCCGAGTCGATCCTGACCGAGGAAGGAAAGACGATGCTGAAGAACTTCCTGTCGTTCTGAGGAACGTGGGCGATCCCACCCACGGAACGGTCTCTTCCGGCACGTCTGCTGGCACGATTCCCAATCTCCCTACCGCTTGTCTTCCGACTTGAAGACTTCAACGATGATCCACGCCCATCGATCGATTGCTCTGGACGCCCCCCACGCCAGTCCCACCCCCGCGTTGACTCTCCACGGCGATTAGGACCATCCTAACATCAGTCCGGATCCAGCCCCCGAAGCCATCGACGCCTTCATCGCGACCTAGAAAGAATCCGGTGGCCACGAACGCGGCGCAGGTCAGCACTTCCTGCTCAAACTCTGCCTACTCCTCGAACTCCCAGGCGAAGCCCCGACCCAATCCGGCGGCCATGACAAGCGCGGCACCGCCGCCTTCGACAAAGCCCTCGAACGCGCCCACGCCCAGGCCGAACGCCACATCCACTCCCTCTCCGTAAAAGAGGTCCGCCCGCCTTTCCTCATCCTCTATGACGTCAGCCACCCACCTTTAGCCATTCAACAAACAAGGCTCTCTCCCCAGCATCAAACGCAACACTTGGTAGATCGCCCCCGAAAACTCGATTCTCGGCCCCCGCCCCAAGAAGAAATCGACAATCGCCACCGGAGCAGATTGCAAACTTTCTCACCTGATACCTTTTTTGCCTTCCATAGTTCGCGGTCTTCTGGACGCCGTTCCATCATGGCTCACGAACCTGCTCGGTCGGATCAAGATCGGTGAACAGGTTTCTGGACGGATCGAATTCAAGATTCCGGTCGTTGGGACTTGGGTTGAAATAAATTTTCAGATCAGGAAAATCTCCAAAAGCTTTCGCATAATGACATGAGATTATATCACCATTACGATCAACCTGAGTTCTCAATCTGAAAAAATATCCCTTATCTGGCTCACGATTCGTTTCGATACCTTTACCCGGTTCTCTTTTTTTGAAATACCTCCATGAGCTTTGAAAATTCGCATTTGCAGGCGCTTCGTATGGCGCCTCTAATTCCGATTCCCTGTTTTGCTCAAACTTGACGAAGCCGTCTTTTTCGTTTGAGAAACTTACCGCCAATTCGTAATGGTGGTTCGTATATCTGTCGGCCTCATGGTGAATGATTGCAGTGAGAACTAAATCCTTTGTTCTGCCCTTTCCATGAGGTTGTACCCAATCCCCAACCTCGCAGTCGTAGCCGAATTCCTTGCCTACAACTGGTGCGAAGACTTGGAGCCTCTTCGCATAAAGCGGTATGGGATTTTTTATTTCTCTTAAAACGTAAGCCACGTCGTGGTCTTGCTTACGCGTCAGACGGCCTGATACTGTTGTGTAGTAACCCTTTTTTTCCAATCTGACATACATCCTGAGTTGAGGCTCTCCGCTCGCTTGAAAAACTCCCCTTGCATCCGTTTCTCCTTTTTCTCGCTTGGTGTCATCTCCGGTGTATCCCATGAACGTCACTATCGAGGTCACATCTTTAAGCGGTGTTCCATCTTCTGCGGTCACGGTGACTTTGACCTTACGGGTTTCCTGGCAGGAGACGACTCCCATCAGGATCAAGCCGAATATTAGATTAATTATCGTTTTCATTGATTTAGTCTTCATCAAGTTCTGCCAGATCGATCATTTTCTGATACATGGGATGTAGGAAATGAAATAGAAAACGAGGGTCAGAAACGAGCAGAAACCAGGGTCAGTCAAAGCTTTCATTACAAATGATTAGGGACGCAGAACTGGCGCGGATGGACAGGATGTCCACGGCCGAAGCGTTCAGAATGAACGCGCTCCATGGCGAGGCTGAAAGGAGGAAAAATCCTAAGCGGAACCAAACAGGACCGGAACTGATCGAAGATCGGCCCCAAGGCTTCAGGCAGATTGGTGTGACTTTCTCCAAGCTTCTCATCACTAGCCTACGATGTCCCGAGGGGCATCGGGGAGCGCGTCGAGAAACACCCGGCCGTAGCGCTTGGTCAGCACGCGGTTGTCGAGCAGGCAGATCAAACCCTCATCCTTCGCGGTGCGGATCAGGCGTCCGACGCCCTGCCTCAGCTTGAGGATCGCTTCGGGCACGGAGTAATCCATGAAGGGATTGCCGCCTTCCGCCTCGATCGCTTCCAGTCGCGACTGGGTCAGAGGATGGTCCGGCACGGCAAAGGGCAAGCGCGTCACGACGACGTTGGAAAGCGACTCGCCCGGCACATCAACACCCGTCCAAAAACTATCGGTGCCGAAGATCACGCTGTGGATATCACGACGAAATTCCTCGATCATCCGGTGCCGTGGCATCCCCTCCCCCTGCATCAGCAGTCGCCAACCACGACGCTCAAATCCATCGCGCAACCCGCTGGCGGCATCGCGCATCATCTTGTAGCTTGTGAACAACACGAAAGCGCGCCCTTCGCTCATCTTCACCGCTTCACCGATCGCCTTGATCATCGCTTTGCCATACTCAGGCGAGTTCGGCTCCGGCATGGTCTTCCAGAGCTTGATTCGCATCTGGCTCGGATAGTCGAAAGGGCTGCCAATCGACTTCGCTTCGACATGTTCGGCCCCGACCCGACCCCGAAACCAGGCCAGCGAAGGATCCCCCACTCCAAGTGTGGCACTCGCCATGATGCAGGTCTTGCCTTCGGCGAAAAGCAGCGGACGCAGCTTGTCCGCGACCCGGATCGGCGCGGCATGCAGTGAAATGAAGCTCTCTTCCCGCCCACCACGCTCGACCCAGTGGACACAGTCCTCGTCGCTCTGATCGAGAAATGCGGCGATCCCGCCGTGGGCTTCGCGCAGCTTGCGTGAGGCGTCCTGCAGTTCGAGGCGACTCGGTTCGTGCTCCTGCTCGGCAGCCACCGCATCGATCTCCTGCCACAAACGACGCAAGGGCTCGGCGGCCTTGTTCGAAATGATATCCGGTTCGCGCACGCGCCATTCCTTCGACCAGTCGCCGAACTTCGCCACCTGTCCCATTTCCTCGAAGAACCGCTCCGCTGCGATCCGTGCCTCTTCCACCGCGCGCAGCATCGATGCCTTGCCGTAGCTCTTGAGCAGCCCTTTTCTACGACGGCTATCGTACAAGCGCTGCAGATCGAACCTCAGCCCGGCCTGGCTGACACGCAAGCCGAGTTGCACCGCCGCCACCTGCTCGACGGTGTGCGCTTCATCGAGCACCGCGAAGTCATTCGGAAAAAGGAATCCACTCGGTTTCTCCTCGTCCGACCACTCACCGGTATCGAGCAGGGCGAAGAACAGCGTATGATTCACCACCAGCATCTTCGCCTCAGCCGCCGCTTTCCGGGCTTCCTGAAAAAAGCAATTTCCCCGAGGCCCGCAGTAGCGCGCGGTGCAGAGGTGGGCCTCGGAACAAACCTGCAACCACACTTTTCTCGATGGCTGAAATTCCAGATCGCTCAGGGTGCCGTCATTCGTCCCCTCAGCCCACCTTCGGATTTCGTTGAGCTCTTCGTTTTCGCTTGAAGTGAAAAGGTCGCCGGTCTGCTCGAAGGCGCGCTTCAAGCGACCGGGACAAAGGTAGTTTTGCCGCCCCTTCAGCAGCACCGCCGGAAAATCCTCACCGACCAATTTACGCACAATCGGAATGTCCTTCCGGATCAGTTGTTCCTGAAGGTTGATCGTATGCGTCGAAATGATCGCCTTGCGCCCGCTCTCAAGCGCGTAGCGGGCGGCCGGCAGCAGGTAGGCGAGCGATTTGCCGACGCCCGTCCCCGCCTCCGCGACCAGCGAGCGACGCTCGGACAGCGCCTTTGCCACCTCCATCGCCATCTCCTGCTGCTGGGGCCGAAATTCAAAGTCGCTCGACTTCGACATCACCCCCTTGGGCGAAAAGGCACGGCCGATCTCCTCGACGAATCGATCCGTCTCCGCGTGTCCTTCCCCCAAGCCGATCATGTGGCCTCATTTCTCCCTCACCACGCGCACTTTCCAATCCTCAAATTCGAAATTGAAGAGAAGCCCACCCGAAGCCCCATGCCCAAAGTCCGGCCCTCGCCAGCGCCATGGTCAGGATCAAGATGACCGGCCCCGCTCGCATGCCGCAGCCTCCGCCCCCCGAGCACTTGCAGCGCCCCTCGGATTTCCCCTTCCCATCCGCACCATTCCCGCCATTCTCCACCCCGTCGATACCATGCGGCGCTTCCTGATTCCCATCCTCCTTTCCGTCGCCGGACTGCTCCTTGCGCTCAAGATCGTGCCAGGCGAGCAACTCGAAGTCGCGACACGACTCAGGGAGTTCCCGGACGCCGACGCCCTCGCCCATCAGTTTCGTCCAGTGGTGATGACCCTTCTCTGCTTCATCCCGGCCATCGGAGGTCTGTTCTACGCCTTCGGCAGCATTCTGGCCCGCTACGTGACGCGGCAATTCCTCAGTCTTCTGGCGATCGGATTTGCCGCTCTGGCCACCGTCTGGCTGCTGATGGATTTCCAGGACAACCTCGACGAACTGAAGCAGAGCCAGAACATCGCATCCACCGCCGTCCAGCTCTACACCGCACGCTTTCCGGAAATCGTCGTTACCCTGCTCCCCTATGCGCTGCTGCTCTCCCTGCTCTTCTGCCTCGGTCGGCTTTCCGCATCGCGAGAAATCGTCGCCATGACTCAGACCGGGCGCGGCATCGCGCGACTGACAGCCCCATTCTTCATCACCGGGCTGCTCGCCGCGGCTTTCTGTGCCGGACTCAACTACCAATGGGCCCCGCGCGCCACTGCCGCCGAAAAGGTCATTCTCGATACCGCACGGGGCTTCGATGAAGTCGCGGCCGAAGTCGTCAAATTCCGTAACCCGCGCGCACGACGGCTGTGGATGGTCGGTTCCTTCCCACCCGACTATCAAAAGGGTGCCCCCCTTCAGCAGGTGCGGGTCATCCGCGAAAACGAAGACTCTTCCTTGAAAAGCATCCTCGTCGCGAAGTCCGCCTCATGGAATCCACAGAATGGCGAGTGGTCCTTCTTCGATGCCACCTTGAGAAAGCTTCGCGATGGTGAGCCACCCGAGTTTGTCCAGGACCTGCCGAACCCCTACATCATCAAAACCTGGCGGGAGACTCCGGCCGAAATCATCCAACCCGGCCTGCCGGCCAGCCAACTCGGAGTGCCCAGCCTGATCAGTTGGCTGAAAAGCCATCCCCAGGGCTCCCACGAGCGTCGCGAGACCTACCTCACCCAGTGGCACCACCGTTGGGCGCAACCCTTCAATTGCCTCGTGGTCGTCATGCTCGCCACCCCGCTCGGCGTCGTTTTCTCACGCCGGGGCACCACCGGAGGCGTCGCCGTCACCGTCTTCCTCTGCGTCGGCATGCTTTTCTTCACGTCCATCTCCCTGAGCCTCGGCGATGCCGGCTACTTCCCTCCCATGCTCGCCGCCTGGCTCCCGAACCTTGCCTTCGGAGGCCTTGCGATATTCCTTTTCCAACGCCGACTCTCGGGACGCCCGATCTATCAGACCCTGCGGCGCATGACCCCGAATTGACTTCAGCTCATTTTCCGAATCTCACCCACTCATGGCTTTCGCAGACACCTGGCATATCCGATCCCGCGCCCGCCAATGCGCCCTCACCGAACAAGCTTTTTCCGAAGGTGAAAAAATCATCACCGCGCTCTTTCCCGACCCGGAATCGAGCGGTTACCTGAGAAAGGACTTCAAGACCGACGCCTGGAACGCCCGTAGCGAAGCCGAAGAAACTCCCTTCTCATTCTGGCGCAGCACCTATGTCCCGACCGAAACCCACGAAAAGGTCGATCCAATGGCGAAAGAGGATCCTGAAACCCTGCTCCGCCGCCTGATCGAAGAAGATGAAGAGCACACCGAGAACGTCCGATACATCCTCGCCGTGATGCTGGAGCGGAAGAAACTTTTGCGCGAAACCGACTCCCAGCGCACCCCTTCCGGCATCCTCCGGATCTACGAACACCGCAAGGAAGGCGACGTCTTCATCGTTCGGGACCCGGACATCCCCCTCGCCGAAGTCGAAACCGTCCAGGAAGAAGTCTTCGCCCTTCTCGAGTCCGGCGGCCGCCTGCCGGAAGCGGAACCTGAAACCACCGCAGAGCCGGAAGCCAACGCGGAATCAGTGATCATTGATCCTGAATCGGATACGCAGAAACCCGAGGCCGTCGAATCATCTAACAGCGAGCCCGGAGAGGCCGATGCACTGGCTTCATCTGACCCCGAAAATCCAGAGGAACCGAGCAACGAGCCAACTCCACAAGAAGAGGAGTCAAAATAGCCTCAAGCTACGACCTACGTATCTCGTAGTAATTGCCTACTCAACCGCGCAACGCTGCACTACGCCGCGACAGGCTGCTCACTGTTCACTCACCGCGCCATCCTGCAGACCTTGTCGAAGTGCTTCTTCGATACCGGCGTAATCGAAAGCCGGGTCCCGCGTTGCGTCACCAGCATCCCCTCCAGCGCCTTCTCCCCCTTCAATTGATCGAGGCTCACCATCTCCGGAAATTTCTCCACGAAGTTGAAGTCCACCATCATCCAGCGCGGATCATCCGGATTCGACTTCGGGTCGTGATAGTTTGAATTCTCATCAAACTGCAGATTGTCCGCATACGGCTCGCTCGCCACCTCCGCGATCCCCACCACTCCCGGTGGCTTCGCGTTGGAGTGATAAAAGAGCGCCAGGTCCCCGATCTCCATCTCATCGCGCATGAAATTTCGCGCCTGGTAATTCCGGATCCCATTCCAAGGCTCGCGCTTCGCCTTCTTCAAATCGTCGATGCCAAACACATCCGGCTCCGACTTGATCAACCAGTATTTCATCCGCCGAAGCTAACGACCACGGTCGCCTTGTCAAAAGCCCACCCCACTTTCTTCCTTGGCGTCCTTGGCGTCTTGGCGGTTCATACGTCCCGTGCCACAGAATCGTGCCGGCGCCATCTCCGCATTCTCCTTGGTCGTCGCCTCGATGATTGGAACCGGTGTCTTCACCTCGCTCGGCTACCAACTACCCACCCTCACCACTGGCCCCCAGATCCTCTTCCTCTGGGTCCTCGGCGGCATCATCGCCCTCTGCGGCGCCCTCTGCTACTCGGTCATCGCCAAAGCCCTCCCGAAATCCGGCGGCGAGCACCACTTTCTCGGAGAACTCTACCACCCCGCCCTCGGATTCATGGCCGGACTGCTGTCGGCCATCGTCGGCTTCGCCGCCCCCACCGCCCTCAGCGCCATCGCCTTTGGCGAATACCTCCACAAGGCCTTCCCGGGAGTCCCCGTCACCACTTCCGCGGTCGTGGTGATCCTCCTCGGCACCGCCGCCCATTCCTTCAGCGCCGCCACCAGTGCCCGCGTCCAGGTCGCCTCCACCGCCCTCAAGCTCCTGCTGATCCTCGCCTTCCTCATCGCCGCGATGCTCATCCCCGGAAAAGGCGACATCTCCTGGCAGGCTGATCCCTCCTCAGACCTCACATCCATTTTCCAGCCCGCCTTCGCCATCGCGCTGTTCTTCGTCTTCTACGCCTACAGCGGATGGAATGCCGCGATCTACGGTTTGGAGGAATGGGATCAACCCGACCGCACCATTCGCCGCGCGCTGGTGGGCGGCACCCTGCTCGTCACCGTCCTCTACGTCGCCCTCAATGCCGCCTTCCTTCATGCCGCCCCGGTCGAAGCAATGAGCAACCAGACGGCCGTCGGTGAAATCGCCGCGCGTTCGCTGTTATGCGACTCGGCAGCTGGCCCGATCGCCGCGCTGTTCGCACTCGGCCTCTTTGCGTCGGTCAGCGCCCAGCTCTGGGCCGGCCCACGGGTGCTGGCTGCCATGGGCCGATCCACCCCCGGCCTGTCATTTCTCACGCCGACCAAAGGCGCCCCTCACACGGCCCTCGCCATCCAATGCCTGCTGGCGCTCACCTTCGTCCTGCTCGCCAACTTCCGTGATCTCGTCAACTACACCCAGACTGGCCTCACCCTCTGCACCATGCTCACCGTCGCCGGGCTGTTCTTCCTCCGGCAAAAACTTCCGCCCTCCACCCTCCGCCGACTCATCCTTCCCGCGATGATTTTCCTCGCCATGACAGCCTTCGCCATCGTCCGATCAATCTTTGCCGAACCCACCACCACCCTCCTCGGCCTCACCACCGCCTTCGCCTGCGCGCTGCTCTGGTTCCCGCTACAACGATTTCGAAAATGAAACGCTCCATCCTTCTTCTCGCCGCCCTCTTTCTGGTCGGCTGCGCTTCCAATCCTACACCAAATTCAGATGAACAAGCGTCTCTGAACCCCGCCAGAGACTTCAGGCCAGCCAAGGGCGATCCCGGCCCCGACGACGTCGCCCGCTTCCTCGCCGGTCGACCTGTGAAAAACGGTGCCGCCCTCGCCCAGTGGCAACAGACCTCCGGCGACTACCACACCCTCGCCCTCAACTTCGACTTCGAGTGGCGCAAGTTCGCCGCCAAACGCACCACCCGCCAGGCGATCTACTACAAGGATACCCTCAAGCCTCTCCTTGGATCGCCATCGACCATCTTCTACCCCTTCGGCGGACCCGACATTCTTTACGTCTCATCGATGTTCCCCAATGCCTCGACCTACGTGCTCGTCGGACTCGAATCAGTCGGATCCGTCCCTCAGCTCCCCGGCGAGAACCCCAACCGTCTCGTTGACCGCCTTGCCAGCGTCATGGATGAACCCCTGCGCCGCGGCTACTTCATCACCAAGGAAATGCGTGTCGCCCCACCCGTCACTCCCATCCTCCTCACCTCGCTCGGCCTCATGGGTGCCCGCGTCGATAGCGTCCAATCAATCGATGCCGGTGGCTACCCCGGGGTTGAGATCCGCTACAAGGCCGCGAACGGAGGCTACAAGAAAGTCATCTACGTTTCGGGAAATCTCTCGAACTCCGGCTTCAACGGCTCCTTCCAATCCTGGCTGGCATCCTACAGCGGCTCCACCGCCTACTTCAAGGCCGCCTCTTACCTGATGCACGACCCCGCCTTCTCACAGGTCCGCAATTGGGTCCTCTCCAACTGCCGCGCCGTCCTCCAGGACGACTCCGGCATTCCCTTCCGCTACTATGACTCTAGTCAGTGGAACGCCACCCTGCTAGGAACCTACGACCGCCCGATCCCGCTCTTTGCCCAATGGAAGCAATCCGACCTTGCCGCCGCCTACGACGCCATCGGCGGTCGCGGTGAAGAAGTCCCCTTTGGCTCCGGCTACCACCTCAAAATTCGCGATGCCAATCTTCAGGTCTTCAAACGGAAGTGATTCACCCTTTCACCGTAGACGGAAGGATGGGCGGCAAAAATCCCGCGATCGTCTCCGCTATCGGGGCTCTGGAGCCGGATGTCGGATTTGAACCGACGACCTGATGATTACAAATCAACTGCTCTACCCCTGAGCTAATCCGGCGTTACCAAAGGCTGATTGCCGCACCGTCAGGCGCGACGCGGCGGAGTATCTTCGGATCCGCTTCCGGGGAAAGCGGAAAATCATCTCAATCGCGAAGCTTCACCGGCACCGGCTCTTCCGCCAGATTGCCAATCTTCACTTCCGCCCCATCCTCAATCCTCACCTCGGTCCCCACGTGGATCACCGGTGCCTGACTTTCGGCATCCGTCACCCCGTGAGGCACCAGCTCGCCCCTCTCGGCGTAGATGTCGGCCATTCTCGGGATCGAGGCAAGTTGCCGCTCGATACGGAACAGCAGCAGCGCCATCACGCCCCCAACAAGCAGCAAAAGGATCCGCAGGGCATTCGCCACCGAAGCGGATTCCCTCCACGGCAGCTTCGTCCACCTCACCGCCGGCAGTTCCTCGCCACCAGCGACCTGCAGCGCCGCAGGAGGCGGATCGCCCGGCATCATCGGAACCTGAACTTCTTGCCCGCAATGAGGACAATTGGCCAGTTTACCGATAAATCGAGCCTCCACCTCGATCCCCTGATCACATTTCGGACAGTCAAATCTCATGGTCTTCCAGTTCCTAAGAAGCCCCTTTCAGCCACTTGGTGCCGCCGGATCTAGCGAATCCCGCCGAGCCATGCAAACCCAGCTTTCGACAGAAAGCATCCATCACCCATCCGAGGACCCCGAGGATGCCACGGACCTAATCGGATCCACCGGACCGGGACGAGGCCACCCCGTCGGCAAAGATCTCGCTGACCGGGGTCTCCTCCTGCTCATCGATCCACCGCTCAAGCGCTCGGATCATCGGGTGGAGTAAGGCGGGATGCTTCGCCGAAATCTCCTGAAGACAATTAGGATCCGTCTTGGTATCGAACAACTCAAAGTGGCGCGTCCCTTCAGCCGTCGGCGTGCACACCAGCTTCCACCCCCGTGCCCTCAAACAGTACTGCTTCGCCGCCAGCACCTTCTCCCGATACTCCTCCTTGAGGACGAACTGAAAATTGAAGTCCGGATCGATCAGCGTCAGCTCGTCCATCGGCGGAAGATGCGGACGTTCGATGCCTTCGACCTTCAACTGGATGAACGGAAATTGGGTTTCACCGTAGAATGGCAGTTCCTCAGCCGCTTCAGGATCGTCCATCCACGGGACGAGGCTCCGACCTTCCCACTCCGGCGGCACCTCGACACCTGTTAGATCGGCAAGAGTGGGCGCGATATCCAGCGTCCGCACCTGCTCATCGAAGCGCAGCGCTCCTCGGCCCGGCACATGAAACGCCAGCGGCACATGAAACGAATGGCCTGCCCCATTGAAACTCAGACCATGACCCAAGGTCACCCTTGGTTCATACAGATCGTCACCGTGATCCGCAGTCAGAACAACGATGGTGTTGTCCTTCAACCCGTGCGCATCAAGCGCCTCGATAATCCTGCGGAAGCAGTCGTCGAACTGCCGCGTGCAACCATCGTAAAGCGCCCCGATCTGACGAACTTCGACTTCAGGCAGCGCCGACCACTTGTCCTCGACATCCGTTCCGCCGATGAACTGATCGATGTCAAAATCCACACCCGTTGCATTTTTTCCCGAGTAATTCGGGTCCGAGAACATCCGGCAATAGGGCTCCGCCGCCCGGTAGGGCAGGTGATTGCTCGAATAAAACACATGCCAGAAAAACGGACGCCCACTTGAAGCCTGCTCCGCCAAACGTTCCTCCACCCGCTCGGTCACCACATCGGGAGTCACGAACTGCGCAAAGGAGCGGATCTGAGGAAACAGACGGTAACCGACCGCATTGTCAAAATAGAGCGGCACCACGAAGTGCGACAGGAACACGGCCTGACTCATGTAAATACGGAAACTATCGAAACTGGAAACCTCGATCTCCTCGAAACCAAGGGGAGCCAGTTCATAAAACCCCGCGCACCAGTCGCCGAGCGCCGCCGTATCATAACCTTTGTCGGCAAGCAGTTTCGCCAAAGGGATCACCCGCTGATTCATGGCATCGACTTCTTCGCGACTCGCAAACATCTGGCGGATGCCGTGTGAGTGAGGATAAGTCGAGCTCATCATCGAAATGCTCGACTCAAGGGTCGATCCCATCGACGTCCGGCATTGATCAAAAACGATTGCATCGCGCGCCCAGGCATCGATGGACGGCGAAACACCGCCAGCGGCTTCCCCATCTTTTCGCTCCGGCGTGTATCCCGCAAAGCCAAGACGATCGCCGCGCAGCGAGTCCGAACCAATGATCAGGACATTCATTGGTTTCTCGCTGCCTTCTTCAATTGTGGCCGCCTCCCCTCGCGACGGCTTCCATACCGAAACAACAAGCCCAACGATCAGCAGCAGTAGCATCACCGCACGCCCGGGTTTACCGCTCCGCTTCCACCACCAAAAACAAACCAGCGCTCCTGCGATCCAGGGAAGCGCCACGAACAAAAAACCATTGATCACCGGCTGCAGCACTTCCGGTGGCCATTCGAGAATCTGGTAATACCAATCGCCAAAGGTCGCATCTCCGGTGAAATACGGACGCGAATGAATCAGGCGAAACATGAAGTAGCCATGGATCAAAATACAGCCACCCAAGGCGACCGCCACCTCACGCCATCCCAACTCCCGCTTCCAACGCTTGCGCCATTCCGAAACCAGTGGCATCACGATCAGCCACGCCACCACCCCAAGAATCGCATACGCGACCAGCACCAGCAGGTTCTGACCAATGAGATAGGCGCGATGTTCCTCGACCGCCAAACGGCTGAACTTCGTCTCCATTCCCCCGGACTGATTCGCCAGCCGCCACAGACCCGACGCATAGTTCCAGCCAAGGAAAAGCAACACCCCCAGGGCGACCCGCCAGGCGATTCCCGTTTGCTTCTGTTCCGATCCCCGATTCACGAAGGCGGAACATCGCAGGGCTTTCCCCGGCAGGCAAGACGAGTCACTCATCAGCCACGGGCCGAATCAAAGCCCAGCGCTCGCTGAGCACTTCCTCAATGACCACGCCACGTGGCGAAGTCGTACCCTCGGGAATCCTGATCCGCAGCAAGAGCGCCACCGGCAACCCGCGATTCCTGCTCGCAAGAGCATTCAGTCTTTCCTCCAATTCCGAGCCCTTCGGAGCATATCCAAAAAGGTAGTCCTCGGCGTCCTTGGCCGTGAGTCGATAAACACTCCAATCCTCTTCGGATCGAAATTCATGGCTGAAGAATCCTCCTCGATCCGGCTGGAGGTAGAGCCTGAAGTCAACGGCATCACCTTCCGGCCGATTCTTGACGTATTCGTCCCATGACATGGGCTGGTAACAGACTTGGGTCTCCCAATCGACCAGCACACGACCGTCCGTCTTCTGTTCCACCAGCAGGGTCTCGGACTGCCCTCCCGTCACCTCACAAGTGACCAGCCAGAACGTTCGCCCCTCCAGATCCAGCGGCTGAAACACTCCTAGTCGGACAAACTCACGAGACGGCATCGGATGCCGGGCATACCAGTCCCTCATCAGTGGCTCCACCCGCTCAGGGTCACGAACCGTCGGCAATAGCTCCTCGATCGATTCGGACGCCATGAATCGCCTCAAGCTCTCTTCTACCGTCTCCACCAGCGCAAGTGCCTCGGCATCAGCCGTTTCATCCTCCTCCATCCGCTCCACAGCGGCCTGCTTGGAGACTTCAGCTTCGCTCTCTGGAGATCGGAGGATCAAAATGGCCGAAGTCAGCGCCAATCCGCCGATCAACAGAAACACCAGCACGAACCAGCCGTAGTGCGTCGGATGCGCCGTCTTCTCCGACATCCACTCAAAGTCCTCCTCAGCTCCCGCTCCTCCATCAATGATCGAATCAATATCGGGCTCAATGCTCCTCCGCTCCACATCCTCAAGACTCCCCGATTGCTCCAGGCGCGCGGGCACCTCGGGCGTCGGAGGCAAGGGCATCCTTCCCACCGTCTGGGGCTTGCTCCCCTTGTCTCCAAGCCGCAGCACATCCTCGGATGGTTCCTCCTCAACCACCTTCAGCTTCTTCTTGTCGGACGATTCCTCCACTTGCCTCTCACAAAAACCCCATTTGCCGTTCGACGCAATCCCCGCGTCGACTTAGAAAGATCCGCCCCAAGCGAATGTCAGCCCGCATCCTGATCGTCACCGCCGCTTTCGGCGAAGGCCACAACAGCGCCGCACGCAATCTCGCGCTGGCCCTCGACAACCTCGGCGCCACTACCCTGGTCGCCGATCCTTGCCTGCTGGGAGCCCCGGTCAGCACCAACGCGATCTGCAAAGCCTACCGGCTCGTCACCACCCACGCCCCCGGCCTCTGGCACCGAATCTACCGCTCCACCGGCAAGGTCGACTTCTCCCGCCAGCGAATGCCTCTGATGCGCAAGCCAGAAAACAAACTCGCCGAGCTCGTCGCCGAATTCCAGCCCGACGCCATCGTCGCGACCTACCCCATCTATCCCTACTTCCTCGACCGCATCCTCGAAGACCGCGCCGACCCTCCCCCCGTCTTCACCGTGGTGACCGACTCGGTCGAGATCAACTCCGCCTGGATCGACGCCCCCACTACCGCCTGGATCGTCACCGATGCCTTCACCCGCGACTCAATGGTCAAGCAAGGCATTCCCGTCGAAAGGATCATCGAAACCGGATTCCCGGTGAACCCCTCCTTTTCCCAACTCCCTTTCCTCCCCGCCGATTCCGAAATCGATCCCTTCCAGGTGCTTTATTTCGCCACCCCGAAACTCCCCCACGTCCGCCGCACCTCGAAAGCCGTTCTCAACGCCGACCCGAGGACACAGATCACCATCGTCCTCGGGAAAAACTTCCGACTCCTCTACGACCGCGCCAAAGAGATCAAAGACCGCTTTCCCGGGAGAGTCCGCATCCGCGGCTGGACCCGCAAGGTCCCCGAACTCCTCTGCAAGCACCACCTCGTCATCGGCAAAGCCGGTGGTGCCACCGTCCACGAAGCCATCGCCGCCCGCTGCCCGATGCTCGTCCACCATCTCGTCCCCGGCCAGGAGGAAGGCAACCTCCAACTCCTCGAAAAAATCGGCGGCGGCACCCTCGCCAACAGCCCCGAAGCCATCACCCGACTCACCACCGACTTGCTCGCCGACAAAGCCAGCCGCTGGCGCCAAATGAAACGTGCCCTCGAACAGCACGGCCACCACTCCGGCGCCACCACCGCCGCCCACTACATCCTCAAGAAGTGCGACGGATGAGCCACATTTCCCCTTCAACAGTTTTCAATCTCCCATTTCCAAATTTCAGCTTTTCAGTTTTCAGTTTTCAGTTTTTCAGTTTTTCAGCATTTCAGTTTTTCAAAAATGACCTTCCTCTTCGACATCGGTAAAGTCCTCCTCGACTTCGACTTTGAAACCTCCCTCCGCCGCCTGCTGCCACCCGGCACCCCTGACTCGGAAATCGACCAACGCCTCGACCGCATGCTCGAGCGCAAGGACGAATTCGAAAGCGGCCACGTCTCGCCGGATGACTACATTCCCTGGGCACTCGACGTCCTCGGTCATGGAATCACCCACGAAGCCTTCACCGAAGCCTGGCAGAACATCTTCACCCCCAACCCTCCGATGTGGCGCATCGTGGAGAAGCTTCATGCCGACGGCCACCGCCTGATCCTCTTCTCCAACACCAACGCCATCCACTGCCCGTGGATCTTTGAGAACTACGAGATCTTTAGTAAATTTGAATCCGGCGTGCTCTCCTTTGAAGTCGGCGCCATCAAACCCGAGGAGAAGATCTATCATCACGCCATCGAAGCCCACGGCTTGACACCAACCGAAACCCTCTACATCGACGACCTCCCGGCCAATATCGAAACCGGCAGGCAACTCGGCTTCCGCACCCACCAGTATGACCTCGCCGATCACGCTGCCTTCGAAGAATGGCTAGACAACGAACTGGAGCCCCCCAAGCGTTCGTAGTTCCACCTTCAGGTGGACGAATGACCAAGGCGATCCCTTCTCCCCTCGCGGTCTGACCAGGCAATCAGGCCATCCCCGTAACCCGCGCGTAGACCTCCAAAACCTTCCGCGTCATCGCCTCCAGCGTCACCTCCTTTGCCACCAGCTCAAACGAAGGCTCACACCTCACCTTCAAGCCGGGTAAATCCTCGACCGCCATCCTGAGACCACGCACCAGCTCGGGAACCGAGTGCGTCTCCATCATCACCTCCGGCGGCAGAAATTCCGCCGCAAAGCCCACCCGGGTGGAAATACTCGGCACCCGCATGTGCAGCGCCTCCGCCAGCGTGTAGGGCCCGCCTTCGTTTCGCGAGGCCACGATAAACAGCTCTGCGCAGCCCATCAGCCCCACCGCGTCATCCCGGTGGCCCGCCATCCAAACTCGCTCCGCCAAACCGTACCTGGCGATGATCGCTTCGAGTTCCTCGCGCTGATAGCCCTCACCGACCAGCCACAACTTGAAGCCCGGCACCTCCACCATCGCTTCTAACAATAGGTCCATCCCCTTCGCCGGAACCAGTCGCCCCACCGTGCAGAACACCGGCTCGGCACCCTCCAAGAACGGCGGCTTCGTCGCCATAGCCGCTTCCTTCGTCCCCGCCGGCGGCGGCGCGATCGAATTCCAGATCACCGTCGCCGGAATCCCCCCCAGCGATTCCTTCACCTGCGCCGAAGCCGTGATCACCGCATCGTAATCCTGAAACGGTCGCGAGCTACGCTTGATGTTCTGCACCGTCGCCACCCGCTTGATTCCCGGCAAAAAACCACGCAGCGATCTGACCATCGCCCCCGCCTTGTTCGCATGCGCATGGACGATGGGGCAATACGGAGAAGGAGTTTTCAACTCCTTACACGGAGCAACAAGCGCCTCCAAAATCCTCGATCTCAGCCCCATCAAATTAAACAGATTCAACCTCCCCCCACTCATCGGATGATCAAAAAACCTCACCTCCTTGTCGAAGTGCTGCCGCATCGTCTCGTCCGCCACCGCACTCACCTCGTGCCCGAGGGCCGCCTGACAGTTCGCCAGCTCGATCACATTCTTCTCCAGACCGCCCTTCTCCCCGACACTGGCAAGCACATGACAAATCCGCAACACCCGGAGAGCCTCAACCGCTGCCCAAATCCTGCCAAGCGCCAATTCCCAAGGCTACTTGAACAGCGAATCCACCCCCATCGCCGACTTCCTCAGAAATTTCGGCATGTCCTCCTTCCTCCTCGGCTTCACCCACCGGAACAGATGACCCAGCAAATTCAGCGTGAAAACGTGGTCAATCAGACGATACCCACGGCGTCGACGCAGCAAGAGAGCGGTCACCCATCCAAGGGTCCGCCGCTTCACACGAAACGGCTCGAAAGACAACTTGATGCGATACCGCTCTCCCTTCTCACGCGGCCAGGCCACCTTGTAGTCCGCCTTCGCGCTCCTGATCTGTTCCACAATCTCCTCATCGAAGGGCAGGAAATAATAACGCCTCGCCAGACAAACCAGCCGACAGAAATCCCGCCAGCGCTCGATATCCCGCACCGGCAGACCCGCGCTCCGGGCGTTCTCTATCATCTCAGGAAACAACTCATACGCCTCCTCCCCGTCGCGCACGGCCCTTCCAGGATCCTTCACAAAGTGCCGTAGCGCTTTACGCACCGCATGATTGATGAACAGGCAGTCCCAGTAGATCTGCAGCAGCGGCGGAATCCTGACACGACGAAAGAACAGCTTCTGCTCGGCAAATTCCTCAACGTACATCAGCCGCTTGATCACCAACTCCGAGCTACGTAGTAGCTCGATCACCGCCGTTGCACGCTCGGCGCCAAAGAAGTCCTCAATCGCGGACTCAGGTGAGACCCGGTCCCTGAAGACCCTCACCGCCACCATCGCATTCAGCCGGATCCAGACATCATCCCCCGCATCCGGCAGGAAGGCCAGGCGCCGGAACCGGTGCCAGCCTCCCGTTTGACACCAGACCGACATCCCCACCAAGTTCTCAGCCTTCTCCAGCCCGCTCGCAAACCTTTCACAATCCCAACCAATGAAGGAGGGAATCTCTCCCGCTCCCTCATACTCTCGCCGCTCCTGAAGCTCGATGATCTTCTTGTGCGAACTCCGGAAGAATGCGGAATTCAAGGGAAGATAGCGGAAGAAATCACTCTCCCCATGCTTCATCGAAAGAATGAAATTCGGGGAATCCACCTCGTCCAAAGTCTCTGCGAAAGTCTGACGGTGCCAGATCAGATCACCGATCCGATACGCCCCCACCGTCCACGTTCTCAAGATCAAATCCCGACCGTGCGCCTCGAAAATCGGAAGCAAGGCCTTAAGAAACCGATTCGTCTCGGCTGCGGTTGTTAGATGAAGCCTCGTCCGGATCGGATCCTTCACATCGACCCCGTCACTCTCTCCGATCCTCAGGATCAGCCCGGCAATCCTGGGAAAGTCGACCAGCAGATCCGAAACCAGTTCGCGATAGTAAACTTCGAGCGCCTCCCGATCCGAGCCGATCGCCTCGTCCACGGTCGCCGTCACCGGTATCACATCCGAAGTCAGATAGACCTTCAGTCCGAACTCTTCGAATATCGGAAACAACTTCGCAAACTCCTCCCGGAATACGGCAACCCTTTCCGCCACCTCCACTTCGTGAAATTTGTGAGGAGCCAGGTGCGCCAGGTCGTCCAGCGTCACTGCATTGTATCCCAGGGCCGATACCTCTTTCGCGAAGCAGTGCAGATCGCACCGGATCTGCGACCACTGCCGTTCCCGCTCGGCACCCTGCGTCGACAGATGAGTGAAGGGAATCTTCGACCAGTTGATGCGCCCCTTCTCGTATCCCCGGAAAAAGGGACCGATGGCATCGATAAGCAGCAGACCCGGTGGCATCAAAATCCCTAGAGAAACCTCACCCAAGGCCCATGAACACCCTCCCTAGATGGCAAGTTCGTCACACCTCACGCGGACTGCCAGTGATTCGCTCGCCAAACCTTCCCCCGGTCGTCGCCCACCCTTCGTTCCCGCGCTTGTCAGCCCCTCTTCAGCCCCATAGCCTCCAAATCCATGAGCGACACTTTTTACCTCGGCATCGACAGCGGCGCAACCACCTCCAAGATCGCCGCCGTCCGGGCGGATGGCTCAATCTTTCCCAGCGATCTCCTGCAGCGTCCCACCGGATCTGAAGGAGGACCCGAGGGCGTCATCAAGGCCTGGATGGGGGCGATTGCCGACTACATGGCCGAGCATGGAATGGATTGGGACCAGATCTCTGGTGTCGGCCTCGCCGTCCCCGGACCGCGCCGTAGCTACGGCGTGCTCGCCACCGGCCCGAACCTTCCCGAGAGTTTCGATGGCTGGGACGTCCAGCATGATCTCCTCGAAGCCCTGCGCGAGGCTGCAGGACGCCCGCTTTCCCTCGCCTTGGGGAACGACGGCAACATGGGCGGCGTGGCCGAAGCCCACAGCGCCATCGGCAATGACAAAGCCGGCGTGGTGATGCTCGCACCCGGTTCCGGCCTGGGGGGGGCTTACATCGATCCCACCGGCATGTGCCTCGATGGTGACACCCTCGCCGGCATGGAAATCAGCCACATGGCGGCCCCCCTTCATCTCCTCAATGTCGAAGCCCTCACCTGCGGTTGCGGCCGCACCTGGGGCTGCTTCGAAATGTACACCAGCCTCGCCGGACTTCCCTATTTGCTGGATCTCGCCCTCCCCCGCCACCCCGGCCACTCCCTCGCCGATCCCACCCTTGGGAAAAAGGAACGCGTCCTCAAACTCCGCGGCCTGGCTCAAGATGGCGACGCGCTCGCGCTCGAACTCTTCGATCTTCAAGCCAAGGCCATGGGCCTGCTCGTCGCCCAACTCACCATGACCCTCGATCCATCCTGCTTCGTCATCGGCGGTGGCCTGATCGACCCCGAAGCCACCACCGAAACTTTCCGCGATCGCTACCTTGGCCTCATCAAGTCCACCGCTTTGGAATACGTTTGGCCCACTCAGAAGGACGTTCTGCGCATCATCCCGGCATCACTCGGCGAACAGTCGCAAGCCATCGGAGCAGCACTCGTCGCCCGCCTCGTCGTCCAATCTTCCCCCAACTAAATTTCACGCCTTCGGTTGACCCTACGTTTTCCCACGCTGGACCCTGAAACCCATGCGCATCGTTCACGCCGCCAACCTCCAATTGGATAAAGACGGCGCACACCTGTGGAATCAGGATCAGAAAATCCACCACGGCCTCATCCGGCTCGGGCACTTCGTCTACCCCTTCTCGATCAACGACCGCGCCCGCATGCTGTCGCCCACAGGCAGCAAGACTTTCGGCAAGGGCAAGACCAACAAAGCCCTCATCAAGACCTGCCGCAACGTCCACCCCGACCTCCTGATCCTCGGCCACGCCCAATACATCACCGCCGAAACCCTTCAGGAAATCCGTCTCCTCCTCCCCAAAATCCGCATCGGCCTCTGGTATGTCGATCCGCTTTGGGACGAGGAACCCACCCAGCACCTGCGCGATCGCACGCCCGTCCTCGACGCGCTCTTCTGCTCGACCGGCGGCCCGCTGTTAGAAAGCTTCGCCACCACCAACTGCCCCGCCCATTTCATCCCCAGCGCCGTCGATGCCGGCATCGAATGCCACCGCGCCTTCGAAACTCCTGAAGACGAAATCCTCCACGACCTGCTCTTCTTCGGTCGCGACAAAGGCCAGCCCGATCGCCGCGCCTTCCTTTCCGATCTTCGCGACCGACTTCCCGATCTGAACATCGGCTACTACGGCTGCCTCGACCAACCGCTCATCATGGGTTGGGAAAAGGAGCAAGTCATCCGACGCTCCAAAATGGCGCTCAACCTCTCACGCCGCAACGACGTCGAACTCTACTCCTCATCACGCATCGCCGAGCTCATGGGCAACGGCATCCTCACTCTAACACCCCGAGGAGCCGGACTTGAGCAACTCTACGCCGAAGACGAAATTGTCTACTACGACGACCTCGAAGACCTCGTCGGAAAAGCCCACCACTACGCCACCGACTGCGACGCAAGACGCGCCATCGCCCGAAAAGGCTGGGAACGAAACCACCGCGACTACAACGGCACCGAAGTCGCCCGCATCATCGTCGAAGGAACGCTCACCTGAAGGAGTAGCGCTCTCCAAGCGCCATGGGTGGGCAAGGCGACTTGCAGTCGCGCTAGCCATTCACATCCCCATCAAACTCACCCTCACCCGCGCGAACCTCCGTCCACCCGATTCGGCCTCTGAAGTTAGATCCCGAACCAACAGCAAATCCGCCGCATCACTCACCACCGTCGTAAATCCCGGACCCGAGTCCCAGTCGGTCAAATTCCCAGAGACCTCAACCACCACCATCGCCTCCCGATCGATCCGTCTCGGGACACTCACCTGCAGGTAGTCCATCACGCCGAGCTCGACGATTTCCACCATGATCTCCGGCACCTCGCTCCCATCCGTCGGTGACGTCCCGAAGGCAAATTCCAACTCATTCGCCGCCCCGTCGTTGTCGGCATCCTCACCAGCGGCGTCCTCGTCTTCACCCATCAACTCGACCATCTGCCACTGCGCGTAGGACTGAGTCCTTGCCGCTTTCATCAGAAACGGAGATCCATCCGCATCCACCGTCCCCAGCACCACCTGATCCGCCAACTTGGCATTCCATTGCAGCGGAACCGGGTTGATCGGATTCGGCGTCGGCCAGGTCCACGTGCTTTTCCGGAACAGGATGCGCTCGGTCCCCGTCGGTCCCACCTTGGTGCCCATGATCCACGCAGCGGCACCCACGGTGAACGGCGCCGTGTTGGCTGTCACCTCATGGAGCCGATTGAATCGCTGATCGGTCGAGTTATAGCCCGTGGAATCCGCCACCACACATCGACCTGCCCACTCCCCCACATTTCCCGCCGTCGGCTGGAATCCCCCACTGAAGCTGCCCAGCTCAAAAAGAAATCCCGAGTCCATCAAGGCCCCGGTGCTATCCCGGTTGGTCTGCCCCGAATCACTCGCCCATAATATCGGCTGCGCCTGAATGGCGACCATCATCACAGCTCCACTCAACAGACGCCAGACCCATGGAATCATAGCCACTCATTCGCTACGCCTCCGGCGCAGGATCATCAGGGTACCGAACATCACCACGAACATCGCCGTCGACGGTTCGGGAACAAAGGTGAAGGTCTGAAGCGTATCGCTCCCGTTCACGCTGTACTCGCCATTCCCCACCGTGCCACCCTGACTTCCCCAGACCGGCACATCGCCGGCCAGCAAATCAGAGGTCGACCATTCGAGGACTCCGTCGTTGTCACAGCAACCCGGAACCGCCATCGGAAAGATCCAGTCTCCGGCACGACCCAGGAACCACTCGCTTCCCGGAGCATCGAGATCCGAATTCCTGATCCAAAGGTAGGCATCCAAACCCTCGAAACTTGAAGCCAGCGAACTCTGGTCAGGACTATCGCTCAGACCGTCATCCATCATGCCGGCACTTGAAGTGAAGTAACCGAAGATCCCGTCGTCCGGGTCTTCGAGCCCATTGTAGTCGGCCGCATCAAAGACCTGCCAGTTGCTGAGCCAATCACTGGTATTGGTCTCGTCGGGTACGAATCCTCCGACAAATGCTCCCATTTGGAAGACATACGTCTGGTCAAGGACCTGCCCCTCACTGTCAACGAGGTCACTGTAGATCACGCTCCCCCAGTTCAGATTCTGGGCCGAAACCTTGCTCGGCGGCAGAAGCCACGCGGCGAGGCAAAGGTAGTATGCGAGAAATTTCATCGGAAAATGAGACCTGGAGGGGGATCCCAGGGGGTGAATGACGTCAATTACTAAGGTTTTCAATATAGTTAAGCAATCCGAAATACTTTCGCTAGGGTGCCCATGGACGTGGATATCCGTAGCTTTCCAGTCCGCTTGCCGAGCGAACGAAGACCGAGCGATTTCCAAGCAGCAGGATCTCACCGTCCCGCGGAGCCGCACCGGCATCACCGATTTTCACCCAACGAAGCAAGGTCGGCGCTGTCGGGGACCCGTCCGCCAGATAGTAGCTGTCGTAGTTCCCGCTCCCCGGCGAGGCATCCCCCCGCCAGACGAAGAAGGAGTCGGCGGTCTTGAAGTCGAGGCTGCCGAAAAAGGATACCGTCTTGGTCATCTCCCGCGTCGCGGTTCCGTTCGCCGACTGATCCATCGGGTAGCCCCCGCTGACCAGGTTCATGCCGACAGCGAGCGGGCGACGAAAGTCGTTCTGACGAATCTCTCCAAACACGAGCAGGGACGAAGGAGCATTCCGACTGTTGTAGAACATGCCCTGACCCGGTGGCACGATCGTGTCGCCCTGATCATCCATCGAGCCGCCCATCTCCACCCACTTGGGTGTCCCTCCATCGTTGCTGAGCCAGTAGATCGTCCAGCCACCCCCCGAGTGGATCTGCACCTGATCGGCATCCAGTTCGCTCGCCGCGGCGCCGAAGGCACTTGGAGGAAAGACCTCGTCGAGAGTCCAGTGACTTCGAATCTCCACTTCCGCCCCTTCGAGAGAACTCGGCAACGCCCCCGCCAGTGTGTTGTAGGGCGGCTCCTTCGCGTTCAAATCAGCATCGTTCGCCAAAGTCACGACCGATCCGCTGGCCGAGACCACATCGAAGCGATGTCCCTCATTCACTCCCGAGGTGACTTCGAGGAAATACGTTCCGCCAGAGCCAAGCAGCGAACCGATGTCGACGCCCCCCGCGCTCAAGGTGAAGTCCAGCGTCTGACCACTGACGCCTCCGCTTTCGACCGTTCCCGTGAAAACCCGGCTCCGCAGGTAGGGGTTGTTGTAGGTTTGGCAGCAAATCCCGAAGTCGGTCGCAGTCCAGCCTTCCACATGGGTGCAGGCGGCATGGTCCACCGAATTGTCGTTCTCTTCATCGAGTGCAATACAAATCCGCACGACCCCCGTGCCGCCTGTTAGGCCCGTCACCGTTTCGATGTCGGCGATGGTGATCGTCTCGGTACAGTCGCCGTTGTCCACCGCGCTGGTGATCATTGATGGCGTGATTTCAACACTCGTCCAGCTCACCGGATTGCCGAGCGTTGCCGCATACTCCAGGGTGTAGACGACATTTTCCGGAGCTCCCTTCGGACGGGTAAAGACGGCGTCAAGGGCTCCGGGAACGGTTTCCGACGGCCTGATCTCCCACGGATCCCCCGCCCCACTTCCGGCATTCATCGCGAAAGCGAACTCCGTCAGGTTGTCGTAGTCGTCGCCATCCGGGTTTCCGTCGGCCTCTTCACCCGGATGCTGGGCTTTCCACTCCGCCCAATTGTCCGGACAGGTGTCGACCTTCTCCACGAAGTTGTTGTTCTCGCTGCTCTGGCCGGGAAGAATCGTGATCGGACTGACGTCGCCAATGATGTTGATGTCACCACCGTCGATATCACTGACGCTTTCATAACCAAAAGGCTGGGTCTGACCGACCTGATAGATACCCGGGACGACCTCATTGAAGACGTAGGATCCATTCGACTGACTCACCGTGGTAATCGGTTGCACGCCAGGGGTCACAGGATCTCCATCGACAGGATCGCCGTTTTCATCAAGCAAGGTCAGCGTCACGCCACCGAGCGGATCGGAACCCACCAGAACGAATCCACTGATCGATCCCAGTTCGATCTCCACAAAGTCGCGACCCGACACTTCCACGCCCGGTGGCACCGTGATCGGCGTCACGTTTCCGATCAGGTCAGGATTTCCGCCGTCGACATCGGACACGCTGCCATATCCCGAAGGCTGGGTCTCGGCCACCTGATAGTTGCCCGGAACCAGCATCGTGAAGGAGTAGTTGCCCGCTGCATCCGTCGTCGTGGTGATGGGCTGGCTTGATCCATCAAGGACCGGGTCACCATTCCCATCAAGCAGGGCCAGCAGCACGCTCTCGAGCGGATCGTCGCCATCTACATCGTCGTCCGTATCACTCCTTACCGTGCCTGAAATGGCACCGAATTGAATTTCCACGAAATCGTTGCCAGTATTCTCAACCCCCGCCGTGACGACGATCGGAGTCTCCGCACCGATGAGGTTGTCATTCGCTCCATCCGTATCACTGACGCTGGCATAGCCTGAAGGCTGATCCTGGCTCACCCGGTAGTCGCCGGGAAGCAGGCCCGTGAACTGGTAGTTGCCACTTCCATCGGTTAGAGTCGTCACCGGATCTCCGGCGAGATCGAGGACCGGGTTCCCCAGCTCATCCAGAAGGCGGATCAAAACCCCGGCCAAATCGTCATCCCCATCGCCGTCGTTGTCCGTATCCACCCGCACGGAACCGCTGACCGATCCCGCAGGAAAATAACCCGCATCCACGGAATCCACGCTTTCACCCGCGGCAAGCGCGATCGGAACGGTCGAGCCATTCGCATCCGGATCACTATCGGTATCCGTGTCCCCCTGACCTTGGGCCGAGCGGGCGTAGCCACTCACGTCGCCAAAGGAAACCACGTAGTCGCCGGGAGCAAGCCCTCCAAATCCATACGCTCCATCCACATCGGTCGTCGTGGTGCCGACCGGATCATCGTCGTCGCCATTGCCCGCGATCCCATCGGGACCGAAACCGGGGCGGAAAAGCTCGACGTCGACGCCTTCAAGACCCAGTTCCCCCGGATCCTGAACGCCATTGGCATTCGCATCAAGCCACACGAAGTCGCCGAGAACCGCCGGTTGGTAGTATCCCGCATCCAGCGTCAGGTCCGAGCCTCCAGCCGCCAGGGTCACCGGGTCGGTCGCACCCGTCAACGCATCCGCATCACTGTCGCTCGCATCATTTCCCTGATTCGCCAGCGTCCGGACAAACCCATCCAGCTCACCAAAGCTGACATAATAGGAACCCGGAGGCAGGTCGGTGAATGAGTACGAGCCATCCAAAGCGGAGTCCACCGTGTCGATGACCGAGTCATCCGACGCGGCATGCAAGGTCACCGTGACTCCCTCCAGACCGGGCTCGCCGCTATCCTGCTGCCCATTCCCGTTGAGATCATTCCAAACCAGATCCCCGATCGTGATCGGCACGGCATAGGCAAAGTCCACATCCGCCCGTTGCTGGGTGCTGCTCAGGGAGAAAGTCGCCGAGTGATCCAGCAGTCCACTCAGGTCGAAGGTCTGCACCACCCCGGCAGGAAGCGTGCTGGTATCGACACGGGCCGTGTAAGTGCCCGGGACCAGATTGCCGATGAGATACGCCCCATTCCCATCCGTGATGTCCGACGGTTCGGTCGCGGGATCAAACAGGCCGTCGCCATTCACATCGAGATAAACACGGACGCCGGGAATCCCCACCTCACCCGGATCCTGCTGCGCATCGCCATCGGCATCATTCCATACGAAATCCCCGAACGACGCCGAAGCGCGATAACCGAAGTCCACATCAACGGCATCCTCGCTGACGGCAAGCGTCCGTGTCGCTTCATGTCCGGAGCCCAAGCCGTCGAGGTCGTAGGTTTGCGTCGCACCCTGGGGAAGCGTGCTGATCTCCACCCGGACCACATAGCTGCCATCGGCCAGATTCTCGAAGCGATAGCTTCCGTCATTCGCCGTGTAGGTGAAACGCTCCACCCCCTGATCAAAGGCGTTGTCCCCATCTTCATCGATGTAAACCAGCACGCCCTCGATTCCCGGTTCACCCGGATCACGAATCCCGTCGCCATCCCGATCATTCCAGACGAGGTCGCCAATCGAGGCATCATTCCGGTAGCCGAAATCCACATCCGTGCGGCTGGAACCCGCAAGCACCACTTCCGCCGTGTCGTCATCCGTCGGCAAGGTCAAATCGTAGGTCTGGACATAACTCGCCGGCAGCGTGGAGGAGTCCACCCGCACCAGATAATCGCCATCGAACAGGTTCCCGATGCTGTAGTTCCCGTTCGAATCCGTGATGGCCGACACCTCGTTGGCATCCCACGCACCGTTGCCATTCGAATCCAGATAAACCCGGACATTGGGAATCCCCACTTCGCCACCGACGGCATCTGTAAGGTCATCCGAGTTGGAAGTGCCGCCACTTCCATTCACATCGATTTCGCCGTTGATCACGGTGAACCCAAAAAAGACGCCATCGTCCGAGTTGCTGATACTTCCACTCCCATTGATGTCCACATAGCCATCAATGATCTCAAATCCGTCGATGAATCCATCGTCCGAGTTGCCGACGCCTCCGCTGCGGTTGATGTCGATCCGAGCGTTGATCACATCGTAGGCCTGCCCCCGGACGCCATCGGCATTGGTGTCTTCCCAGACGAGGTCTCCGATCGAGAGCGCCCCGCGGTAGCCGAAGTCCAGACGATCATCGTGCTGCACCCCGGCAAGGGTCACCGAAGCTTCGTGATCGAGCCCGCCGTTGAAGTCATGCGTCTGCGCCGCGCCACCTGGAAGCGTCGTGAGATCGACCCGCACCTCGTAGGTCCCGTCTTCGAGATTCCCGATGAAGTAGTCCCCGTCTCCTGAGGTGATCGCAAAGATCTCTCCACTATCAAAGCTGTTGTTGCCGTTGGCATCGATGTAAACCCGGACGCCGTTGATTCCCGGTTCGCCGTTATCCTGCTGACCATCGCCATTGTAGTCCGCCCAGACACGATCCCCGAAACTCGAGTCGATCTTGTAGCCAAAATCGACATCCCGGCGCGACTCCGCAGTCAGCAGCGACACCACCGCGACATGAGGGGTCACCGTTCCATCCAGATCATAAGTCGGGCCGTAGCCTGGATCGATCCCGGCCAGATCGGCCGAACGAACCCGGATCGTGTAGCTTCCCGCCACCAAACCACCTAACAGATAGTCCCCGTCACCCGCCGTCGTATCGAAAGGTTCACCGGTGTCGTGGACGCCGTTGTCGTTCAGATCCGCAAACACGAAGACCCCATTGATCCCGGCTTCCCCGCCGTTCTGGATTCCATTTCCATCCAGGTCATCCCAGATCCGGTCACCGATGCTTCCATAAAGCGGGTCGGACCATTCAATTGGGATCACCAAGCCGTAAGGGGAAATTTCAACATCCCCGGTGTTCACGATCGCCGTGCGCGAGGGATCCAGGTCGCCGTAGTCATCGATCGCCGCATCGAATGCGATCTCGATTTCCTGACCGACCTTGAGGCCCGCGCCGATGGCGATCGGGAATCCGGAGTCATCCAGCGGAAAGGCGGTGCCCGAAGCATCATCGGGCACGTTGATCCAGTCGCCCCAGGCACCGCCGACGGTGAAGCGGTAGCGGGTGCTGCCTGCCACATACGTGGTGTCCGCCGGGAGTTGGTCCGTCACCAGGAAGGGCCCCGGGATATCGGTTCGCGCGGTATTCACCACGCTGATCCGGTAATCCAGCACGTCACCCGCACTGACCACGCCATCGCCATCCACATCATCTCCAAGACGCGAGGTCTTGCCGGCGCTTCCTTCTCGCAGCGGTGGCACCAGCGCGGCGACATCGAGACCCGGCTGTCCGCCTGCCGCAAGCGTCGGGTCCTGACCCCACACCGCCGCGATCTTCACCGAGGCATTCAGCGTGTAAATCAGCATCCCGCTCTGGTCGCCATCCGGATCGAGCAGCTTGAGCTGCTCCAGTTCGCGGACATCGAAGTGCACGTCGTAGCGATTCCCGTTCGGGTCGCTCAGCAGACCGGCATTGTCGCCATTGTAGTCGACATACACGCGCTCGACCGAGTTGCCGTTCCCGGCCGTCGTGACCCACACCGGGTTGCCGTTCTCGTCAGGATTGACCGAGGAATACGGGTCCCGACCAATGCCAAGACTGACCAAAGCCTGAGTCGTCAGCGATGGCTCGCCTACCAGCGTGAAGCCACCGTCCCACGCCTGGTTGTCCCCGGCCGCATCATCCGCATCGATGGTGCTGATCGCGTAAAATGCCTCGGGGTTTGGACCCGTGGTGTAAAACCGGTAGGCCCCGAAATGACTCGTGCCATTGCTCTCACTCATCACCACCCGCGCATTCCCGCCTGCCGGCACCGAAACCGTGCCAGTCACGTAGCTGGAGTCACTGTCGCGGTAGTCGTAGCTCACCGTGATGGCTGATGCCCCCGGATTATAGAGGAAGGTCACCGTCCCGCCCGAGGTATCAGTGGTCACCGGCGCGTAGTAGTTCGTGGCCCAGCGGTAGGCCGGCAGCAGCATCGTGTCCCGGCTCGCGTAGTTCGAACCCACCGTTCCGGTGAAAAGCACGACCTGCACCGGCTTGTCCGAAGTCACCCGGGCTCCCGTCAAAACGTCCTCGCGGAAGGCCGTCTCACCCTCCGCCAGAAAAATCGTCTCCTCGTAGCTGCCGTTGTTGTCCTTGTCGATCTGGACACTGGCGCCGCCCGGTCCGGCCGAAACCGAGATGCCCACATAGCTGAAGCAGTCCTCATCAAAGGTCAGGTTTCCGGAAGCCGTCGTGGTCGGCATGTCCTCGCCCACCGGCACCCGGTAGTCGGTCCCCCACAGCCCGTACTCGAAAATCTCCACACACCCGGCCAACAGCGTGTTCGTCCCGGCCGGGAAGGTCGTCTTGGTCAGCGAAATCGGCTTGAACGACGCCACCTTGTCCCGCGCATCGAAATCAAGAACACCCTGCAGGGTGTCGACATCCACGAAGTTCCGCAGATTGAAAACCGTCCCCGCCGGAATCAGGTCGGCCGCATTCCCCGGCGGATAACCATTCGATGGATTCCCATCACCGAAGACCAGAGTCGTCGATTGCGTCGGATTGGTCAGATTGACCTCATAGCCGTCCTCCCAGTGATCATAGTAAATCACGGTGTTGTCGGCGGCGGTGGAGAAGGTCACGAACACCGCCAGCGGATTCCCGGCTGCCGCATTGATCGCAGCAAACGCATCCAGCTGATCGTCCTCCGAGAACGGAATGTAAAAACTCTGCGTCGGCGGTGGGTTTTGTCCGTGGACCGCAGGCACCGCGAAAACGAGCGCCGAGACCGCGAGAGCAGAAAGCAGGGGGCAGCCAAAAAGGCGGCGACAATTCGTCATGGTTTCAAGTAATGGGTGGGGCGATGCCTTCATCTTCAAACCGACCGAAATCCCTCGCCGACACCCACTCACGCGGCACCAGTTTGGGAATTCATCAAGCTTCAACGAAGGAGGGGAACGATGTAACGGAAAGCTTTATTGTTAAGTTTTCCTAAATTTTCAACCCGATTCTAAAAAAAGTTTCTCCCTGCCCGCCATTTTTGCCGCCTTGATTTTTTCAGGCATGACCAAGCGCCCCACCCGCTACCAGACCGCGCCACCAACCACTCAGACCCAACTCTTGGAGAAATCGTTAACTTTGATGACTCGAAATCACCAAAAAAGGCAAACTTGAACAAAAACACCCTATTTTCAGATTGCTATTCAGCCAAAAGAGCCCAACTTCGCCGCCCAACCCCAATCTTCATGAGCAAGGAACAACTCGACGGCGCTCAAGCGCTCATCAAAACGCTCGACGACCTCGGCATCGAATACATCTTCGGTTACTCCGGTGGCGCCGCCATCCCGATCTTCGACGCTCTGGAAACGGTCAAGACGAAGATGAAGTTCATTCTCGTCCGCCACGAACAGGGAGCGGTCCACATGGCCGATGGTTACGCCCGCGCCACCGGCAAGCCGGCCGCCGTGCTCGTCACCTCCGGTCCGGGTGCTGGCAATACGGTCACCGGCCTGATGACCGCGATGATGGACTCCGTGCCGATGATCGTGCTCTGCGGTCAGCAAGTGACCTGGATGCTCGGCAAGGACGCCTTCCAGGAAGCCGACATCTTCGGCATCACCATCCCGGTGGTGAAGCACAACTACCTCGTCAAGGACACCAACATCCTGCCGCGCGTTGCCCGCGAGGCTTATCACATCGCCACCACCGGCCGCCCCGGTCCGGTGCTGATCGACGTGCCGAAAGACATTTCCCAAGGCCCCTTCACCGGCGATCTCGACCCGACCTTCGACCTCCCGGGCTACGATCCGTCGGTCGCTTTCGACATCGACGCCGACCTCATCACCGAAGCCGCCCAGATGATCAGCATGGCCAAGCGCCCGGTGATTCTCGCCGGCCAAGGCGCCATGATCTCGCGTGCTGCGGAAGAGCTGATCAAGTTCGCCGAACGCCTCAACTGCCCGGTGACCTCCACGCTTCTCGGCAAAGGCGTCTTCCCGGAAACCCATCCGCTTTCCCTCGGCATGCTCGGCATGCACGGCACCGCCTACGCCAACAAGGCGATGGTCGAATGCGACCTGCTGATCAATATCGGCTCGCGCTTCGACGACCGCATCATCGGCCAGGCCGACAAGTTCTGCGCCAGCGCCAAAATCATCCACATCGACATCGACGGGGCCGAAATGGACAAGATGATCCGCCCGGACATTCAGATCATCGCCGACGCCAAAGCGGCACTGATCGAACTCAACAAGCATGCCGAGGCCCTGCCGACTTCCGAGTGGCTCGCCAAGCTCGACGGCTACAAAAAGAAATACCCGCTCAGCTACAAGAAGCAGGGTGGCCTGCGCATGCAGCAGGTCATCGACGAGCTTTACCAGCTCACTGAAGGCAAGGCGATTGTCTCCACCGACGTCGGCCAGCACCAGATGTGGGCCGCCCAGTTCTTCAAGAACGACCGCCCCTACGAATGGCTCTCCTCCGGCGGTGCCGGCACCATGGGCTTCGGCTTCCCGGCCGCCATCGGCGCGCAGCTCGCCTGCCCGGACAAGACCGTCATCTCGATCTCCGGCGACGGCGGTTTCCAGATGACCCTCTTCGAACTCGCGACCGCCGCCATTCACAAGCTGCCGATCAAGATCGTGGTGCTCAACAACCACTACCTCGGCATGGTCCGCCAATGGCAGGAGCTGTTCTTCGAAAACCGCGAATCCGGCGTCGATCTCGAAGGCAACCCGGACTTCTGCAAGCTCGCCGCCGCCTACGGCATCCCTAGTGTCAACATCAAGCGCCCCGCTGATGTCACCCGCATGCTGCAGAAAGCCCTCGACTACAACGACGGCCCGATCCTGATCCATGCGGAGTGCGTCAAGACCGACAACGTCTTCCCGATGATCCCCGCCGGCGCCGCCCTCGAGGACATGCTCACCGAGCCACCCAAGCACAAGATGGCCAAACCCACCGGTTCCACCTGAGGGAGCAAGGGCGTTCCCGCCCTGCCCATCTTCAACCGGCGCCTCGCGCCGCTGATCCCCACTTGTTACTTTTCACTTCTCACTCGGCACTAACTCCATGCCCACCATCACCACCACCGATACCCCTGTTACGGAAACCCCATCCGGCTCCGGCCACACGCTCTCCGTCCTCGTCAACAACGAGCCCGGCGTGCTGATGCGCATCTGCCAGGTCTTCTCGCGACGCGCCTTCAACATCGACTCCCTCGTCGTCTCCCAGGGCCGCAGCCGCTGCTTCTCGCGCATGACCATCGGCATCACCGGCGACCCTTCCGGCCTCCATCAGATCATCATGCAGGTCGGCAAGCTGATCGACGTGATCCACTGCTTCGAACACACCAGCGACAACGCCGTTTCCAAGGAGCTGATGATGCTCAAATTGAAGTGCTCTCAGGCCGACCGCTCCCAAGCCCTTCAGATCTGCGAGCATTTCAATGGAAAAACCGTCGATCTGACCCCCGTTTCCATGATCGTCATGATCACCGGCGACACCATCAAGGTCGATGCCGCCCTGACCATGTTCTCTCAATTCGAGATCATCGAGACCGTCCGCACCGGAAAAGTCGTCATGGCCCGCGGTGAGCTCGCGACCTAGGAGGATCGACGCCCCCGTTGCTCAAAGAGTCGACGGGTCCGCATCAATCCGCTTGCCCAGCCCGAAAAAAGCCCTCGGGAATCCTTATCCGAGAAGGCTTCCCGCCCCAAACACACCCTTCCGCAAGCTCGTTCCGACGACCTTTCGAAAACCTGTGCCAGCTCCCCTAAAAGCTCAACAAGAGCCCTTCCCAAGGCCGCTTTGTTCACCTTCCATCGGCTTTTCTGAGCTTTCTCTAAGATTTGGCCCCTTCCCTGCTTGACCCGATCGTGACAGTTTCGTTCCCTTCGAAGGTTCGAAGAGATCGTCGCCAGCTGGTTGCTTTCCAGCGAAACAACAAACAAACAACACCGACCATCATGAAACTAACTTTCCTAACTAGCTGCTCAGCCGTTTGTTTGGCAGTCACAGCGCACTCTGCGATCGTCATCAACGAGATATTTGCTGACGATGCATTTGGCGATGACGCTGAATTTGTAGAACTCTTCGGTCTCCCAGGTGAAAGCCTCAGCGGGCTAAGCTTTATAGTCGTCGATGGAGACACTGGCGGATCAACCGACAGTTCAAGTTATAGGCGGGTAAATGAACAATACGACTTCACCACTGAGGTAATGCCATCAGATGGCTTCTTTGTAATTGGATTCGGACTCGCACCGGGTGTCGCCGACTTGGTTGAGACCTCCAGCTTCCTCCAGAATGGCAGCCAGACATACGCACTCGTTCCAACCGCCGACATTTCTTACGACTTGGTAGATACGGATGAACTGACCCAAGCCTCCGTCGACGCTATCACGGCAAGTCTCATCGACGCAGTTGGCAACATTGACGCTGCTGACGACGACATTTACTTCGGAGCCACAGATATCAGCGATGGATCAGGTTTCGCGATTGATACAGCATCCAGAATTCCCAACGGAGTCGATACTGACTCCGCTGGAGATTGGTTGACCCAAAGCACCTTCGAGCCGCCCCTTGAATTGGGCGATTCGATAGCCACACCTGGAGCGACGAACGTTCCCGAGCCGTCTGTGATGATCCTTAGCGCACTTGGTATTCTAGGTTTCCTTGGTTGTCGACGGCGCTAAGTGACTACCACCTGAAAGACCTCCAAACGCTCTAGCCAAGGCCATTCAATCACCTTCCACCACATTTTCTAATACTTACCAGTACATAGCCATCGATTGCTTTCCTCCCCTCGAATTCTTCAACAGGCTTGTCTCTAACAGCAGAATAATACTATCCCAATGATCCCCATGAAACGAAAAATCCTCGGTACTGCCTTTGCCACCCTCGCGCTTCTCGGCCACGCCCAGTCAGCCCTCATTATCAGCCAATACGCAGAAGACGGAGATATTAAAGGTGTGGAAATCTGGAACAGCGGTCCATCGACCATTACCTTCGATGCGACCACCAACCTTCTCGAAATAAGCAACTACAATGGTGGTGTCACGTCACCCACGTTTACCTTCTCGAAAAGTTCTGGTTCTATCACTACTGGCCAAGTGCTCGTGTTTGCAGACGGCTCCATGAACTCCATTTGGGCAGACAGTGGAATCACCTTCGAGGAAGCCAATTTCAGTTTCAACGGCGATGACGCTCTTACCCTTAGCCTTGGCGGGGTGGTGATCGATATGTTCGGCTTGGTTGGCAACGATCCTGGAAGCAGTTGGACAGGCGGAGGCGTCGACACCCGCGACCAGAACATCCAACTCAAGGCGGGCATCACCACTGGCGACGCTGACGGCTGGACCGATCCAAGCGAGCGCTTTGAGTTCGTGGCGCAGGATCCTCTCGACAGCGGAACAGGCCCGGATCTTGAAGGCTTTGGTGTCGCCCCGGTCCCCGAGCCCTCCGTCGCCCTTCTCGGTGGCCTTGGAATCCTCGGCATGCTTCGCCGCCGCCGTTGAATTGATTCTCCCCCTAATGCCCCCCATTAGGTAACCCCCCGTCTCCCCTCTTCTCCCCTCACAGATGATGACCCCGCTCGGCCACTGGGCCGATCGGGGTCATTACTTTTCGGCCTTCAGCGGTTTTAAACCACCGCCATCAGCGGCAGGTCCTTCCAGCTTCCGGAAAACCCGAGTCGCACGAGGACCTTGCCCTCCTGCGGCCAAATGAACACCCGCTGACCCGCGGAGCCGATCAGCGCCACCATCGAACTCGGCTGACGATTCGAAAGACAAGCCGCCTTCCAAAACGACGCAGGTCGCGGGGAATCCAGCACATCCTCCAGTTCCACCGGTCGACCCCGTCCCGCATTCCGATTCCGCCATAGCCCACCGCCAAAGATCGGATTGGCCGATGAGGTTCTCGTCACCATCCGGAAATCCCCGGCCCGAATGCCCGCCGCATCCCGGCCGGACAGCAGCTCCACCAGCGTTCTTCCGAGCCGACCCAGATCCGTCACGCTCAGCTCCGCCCCGGTGGAGAGAAAAAACCGCCCCTTCCCATCGGACCGCCAGTCCCGGCTTTGCAGCCCAATCGGACGCATCACTCCCCGCTGCAAAAATCTCTCCAGCGTCTCGCCACGCGCCACCGACTTGCGCTGCAGCAGCTCCGCCAAAACTTCCCAGCAAGCCGGTCCATAGCGAAACTGTACCCCCGGCGTATCAACCAGTTTCAAGCCAAGCGCCACCTTCCCCTTGTCAGAAATATCCCGCCGATAAAGTGCGCGCGCCCCATCTTCCAGGCCCGCCGTCATCTGCAGCAGCATCGCCACCGTAATCGCCTCCTTGCCACCCTCTCCCTGCCACTCGGAAATCGTCGCCGCCACTTTTTCATCCACCCGCAACCAGCCCTCACCCACCGCCCGCGCACACGCCAAGCCGGCGATGGATTTCGTGATACTCAGAATCCCGCCACTCTCATGCGTCCGCCACGATTCCCTCAAGCTTCCGTTTTCCCAAGCCCCCCACCCCCGGCAGCCGTCGCGACGCATCACCTGATCCATGGCGCTAAGA
>NZ_JBATWY010000172.1:0-59191 GCF_049672945.1 Haloferula sp.
CGCGGCCTCGCCATGGAAGACGCCGAAGTCCGCTGGATCGACTGCAACATCGGCTCCCGCCTCACCATGAAATATCCTGGCGTCATCATGAAGGGCGAGCGCGCCCGAGGCGAAGTCATCTCCATCGCCCTCGCCAACTCCGGCCAGCACCAGGACACCGGTGCCAAGATGATCCACGCCGCGAACAACACGACCTCGAACGTCGTCTCCAAGTCGATCTCCGTCGGCGAAGGACGCTCCACCTACCGCGGTCAGGTCCACATTCCCAAGCACCTCAAGGGCTGCAAGAACAACACCGAGTGTGACGCGCTGCTGATCAATACGAACAGCCGCACGGACACCTACCCGGCCATCACCGTCAAGGGCAACCAACACGCCACTCAGCATGAGGCGAGCGTCAGCCAAGTCTCCGAAGACATGCTCTTCTACATGCAGCAACGCGGCCTCGACGAAGGCCAGGCCATGTCGCTCGCCGTCAACGGATTCATCAACGACCTCGTCCGCGAGTTCCCAATGGAGTACTCCGTCGAACTCAAGCGCCTGATCGACCTTGAAATGGAAGGTTCCGTCGGCTGAACAACGAACGCCTGTTCCTAACAGGCGTGGTACCCCCTGAACTTTTCCTCTACCTCTATTCTCGATGTCCACCGTGCTCGAACCATCTCCTTCCATCCTCGACAGCGCCCCGGAAACTCCTGCCGACCTGCCCAACTGGTTCGCCGAACGTCAGCGCTCCGCCTGGCAACGTTTCCTCGAAACTCCGTCGCCCAAGCGCAATGACGAAAACTGGCGTTTCTCCAGCATCAAGCAGCTCGAATTTTCCAGCTACCTTGCAAACGCCGAAGTCCCAGAAGACACCGGCAGCCTCATCGAACGTTCGCTCGGCCTGGAGGCATCGGCTGCCAAGTTCATCTTCGTCAACGACACCCTCATCGAGATTGAGTCCAAACTTCCCGAGAACGTCATTTGCATGCCGCTCGCCGAAGCCATGCTTCTGCACGGCGATCTCGTGAAGCAGCACTTCATGCAGCAGGACACCCGTCTCGGCTCCGCCAAATGGGCCGCCCTGCACGAAGCGCGCCTCTCAAACGGACTCTTCGTTCACGTCCCCGACAACGTCGAAGTCGAAGGCAGCATCGAAGTCTTCCACTGGCTCTCCGGTGAAAAGAGCACGATCTTCCCGCACACCCTCATCGTCACTGGCACGAATGCAAAAGTCCGCGTCATCGACACCTTCCTTTCGGAAAACGACAGCGACGCCGGCCTCTGCATCGCCTTCAACGACCTCTGTGCCGGCCCCGGATCGAAGCTCGACTACGTCGCCATCCAAGCCTTCAACGAAAACACCAAAATCATCCAGATCAACGAAACCGGTGCCGCCCGCGACGCCACCGCCAAAGGTTTCATCCTCAACACCGGAGCAAGCTGGGCGCGCAACGAATCCCTTTCGCGTCTCGAAGGCGAGGGCTCACGCTCGGACATGCTCAGTGTCAGCGTTCCCGCGCGCACTCAGGAATACGACCAGCGCACCTTCCAGCACCACGTCTCTGCCGGAGCCTACAGCGATCTGCTCTACAAGAATTCTCTCTACGATAAGTCTCGTACCATTTTTTCCGGACTCATCTTCGTCGACGAGAAGGCGCACCGCACCGACGCCTACCAGACCTGCCGCAATCTTTTCATGAGCAACGATGCCGAGGCCAACTCCATGCCCGGTCTTGAGATCAATGCCGACGATGTGAAATGCTCGCACGGCAGCACCAGCTCACAGATCAGCGAAGAAGAAATCTTCTATCTCCGCGCCCGCGGCATCGACCCCATCCGCGCTCGCCAACTCATTGCCCGCGGTTTCTCCGTTGAAGTGATCGAGCGCCTCGGCGACGACAAAGTCGAAGCACTCGTCCTTAGGCATCTCGACAACAAATTCGCCCACATCGCCACCGGCGGAGCCTAATAGGGAGAAGGAGTTTGCAACTCCTTCCGCCAGCTATCCTGCTCTCTGACAAAAAAAGAAGCTTCTTCCTCTACCTAGCTTCAGCAGCTTCAGAAGAAATATCTCCCAAGAAGCTGATCCAGACCCTTCTCGTCCACCTCAGCATAAACATCCGTCCCAATGTCCGCGATCATTGGTGGCGGTGAGTCGATCGCAAACTTCGCCGCTGCCAGCGCTTCATGCTTCGCCTGCTCGTGAATTCCCTTCGCTTGGCGTTCATCGAGAACACCTTCATGCACTAACCTTTCCTCCCACAAGGTCAGTGTGTCGCGGGTATTCCTCCAGAGCATGATCTCTTCTGGTGTCCGATACTTTTTCGAACTTGCATCCGCAATTGTCGCTCCATGGTAGCGGTAAGTCTCAATTTCCAACACCGTAGGCTTCGACTCATTTCTCGCCCGTTGCAAAGCCCGCCCTGCACGAGTCCGAATTTCATAGACATCGCTATCAGGAAAGCGGTCCCACTCGATATCATAACCCTCCGCTCGCTTGGCGAGGCAGTCCTTAAAGGCCGAGGATCGCTGCTGTGAAGTACCCATCGAATAGCCATTGTTCTCAATAACAAAGACCACCGGCAAATCGAACAAAGCTGCGAGGTTTAAGGACTCGTGATAGACACCTTGATTAACCGCTCCCTCTCCCAAAAAACAAACCGCAGCTCCCCGGATCTCCCTCATTTTTAGAGCAAACGCAAAGCCCGCCGCCAGGGGCACCTGACCCGCCGCCGTCGCATGACATCCCCAGTGATGCTTCGACGAATCGAAAAAGGAAAACATTCCTCCCTTCCCTTTCGAGCAGCCGCCACTTCGACCCATCAGCTCCGCCGCCATGGACTCCATACTCATCCCCGCCGCCAAAGCATGCCCCATTCCCCGCCAGCCACTCACTCCGTGATCGGCCGGAATCATCACGGATCGCACCCCAGCCGCGATCGACTCCTGACCCATACTGGAAACCAAAAATCCACCCATCTCTCCTCTGGAAAAGTCCAAAATCATCCTTTGCTCAAAACGCCGAATCCGAACCATCTGGATAAAAATCGCGATCTTTTCCGCACCGCTCAATCCGCAATTAAATTCGTCTTTCCCATAAACACTGGCACTCATTAGCAAAATAAAACTGGATCATGCTCGCCCCTAAGACGAGCAGGATCCGATACGGATCGAGCTCTAAGCCAAAACTCTCCCTAGAGCCTCATTGCCTGATGAGTTGCAGCCATCGCATCCATTCGGTAATCTTGCCCCATGAGCAACCCGCACGATCACCCCACAGCCCTGAAGGACCTTCAGGACTCGATCTACCGGGAAAAGGTTCTCCGCGCCCGCTCGATGACTCCAGAGCAACGCTAGGAAGCCGGTTTCGAAATCACCAACGAAGTCGGACAGCGCATGCTTGCCGGAGCCATGTGGAAACTGAAGACCGACGACATCGACCTCGGCTGGGCCGAAATTCGTCGCCAGCTCGCCCGTCTTCGCAAGGTTCACGACCACGGCCGCTACACCACCGAATTGCCGGCTCATGCCCACCGTTGAAGAACTCGCCACCCTGGTCATCAAGGCCTGCGAAGCGGAAGATGTCCGTCACATGGTGACGGGAGCCTTCGCCTTCAACTACTATGGCATTCCCCGCTCGACCAAAGACTTTGACATCGTCCTCGACGTTGCGGGTAAAGGTAAAATCGAATCAATCATCACTAGGCTTGCCCCCAAAATCGAGTTCGGTGCCCAAGTCCAATTCGATACTCTAACACGGGGTCGACGTCATATCGGTCAGCCGATTGGCCACTCCGCCATCCAAGTTGAACTTTTCGAACTCTTCGACGATCCCTTCGTCCAATCACAATTCGAACGGCGACTCCTGCTACCCAGCGAACAACTCCAGCTCGAAACCTGGCTCCCCACCGCCGAAGACGTGATCGTCCAGAAAATCCGCTGGGGCCGATCCAAAGACCTCGACGACGCCCGCGATGTCCTCGCCGTCCAAGGCCCCGAGACCCTCGACATGCCCTACATCGAAAACTGGTGCGACACCCACGGCACCCGCGAGCGCCTCACCACGATTCTCGAAAGCCTCCCGCCGTTGTAGTCCATGCGAACCAACAGCGTAGTCGCGTGACCGGGCAAACCTTGAGCATGCATCACCCGACCGTCGGCAACTCAAAGCCCGGCCGGTAATCGCAACTCAGATAGCCGTTCGCCTTGTCAGCCAAGCCACCCGTGAAGCGCTCGGACTCCGGATCCAGATCCATCACCGGACTGAGCTTGATCGCCGGATCCTCCAACGAGATGCCATGGTTGACGAGACGCTCATTGGCCTGATCGACCAATTCCGCCCACTCGGCCTTCGACTTGTTGACCTCAATCGCGGCTTCGCGCGAGTAGTCGCCTCCGACCTTGTAGCCGACATTTGCCAATTCGCACCAAGCACTTGAGTAGTGCCCTTGAACGACATCTGCATGAAGCATGGAGCGCTTTCTCTGCCTGACGGCATCGACGAAATTCTCCATATGACCCTTGCCGGCATTTCCGCTGAATTTGCGGATCCTCTTGTTGTCCTTATCGAAGGCAGCACCGCCACCACGCCCACCGCTGTAGCGACCACCTTCGCAAAACACGGTGTATCCACTCCGGGTGCCCATGTAAGCTGGCTCGCCCTTCGAGCCCGGTTTGATCGAGAGATTTGAAAGGTCGAACAACACCGGAATCGACCCGGTATCGTAGTAGGCAAAATGCACATTCGGAGTCTGGCCCGCATCATTCCAGAGCACCCGACCTCCACCGACCAAGAGCCGTTTGGGCAAGCCCACCGCATCGGCAAGGCCAACGTTCCTCACATCGTCGAGAATGTGGACCCCCCAATTCCCCATCTCTCCATTGCCAGTGTTCCAATCCCAGTGCCAATCGTAATGGAGCTTCTCCCGGTGCAGCTTTTTCTTCTCGGCAGGACCGCACCAGAGATCGTAGTCGACGCTTCCTGGAATCTTCAACGCACTTTTGGTCCTTGGAACCGGAGGTCTCAAACCATAGCGGTTAGCCCGGATATACTGGATCTCACCGAGCTCTTTCTCATCATGGAGGAACTGACGGATTTCTTCCTGAACGGTATCAGAACGTTGCTGCGTGCCAACCTGCACGATCCGCTTGTAGTGGTCGGTCGCCTCAATCAGGCGGCGCTGTTCCATGATATTGTGACCCAGCGGCTTCTCCACATACACATCCTTTCCTGCCTCGCAGGCCCAAATGGCCGCCAGACAATGCCAGTGATTGCACGTGGCGATAATGACCACATCCACTTCCTTGTCATCAAGCGCCTCACGCATGTCCTGCGCAACCTTAGCTCCCGGGGCAATCTTCAGCGCTGCCTTGGCACGCGACTCGTCCGCATCGATCAACCATGTAATCTTGAGGCCAGGAACCGCCGCTGCCTGATTCGCCAGCAACCTGCCCCGGTCTCCCAGACCGATCACGGCAGCATGCATGGTTTCGCTGGGGGCGGCCATCCCTCGACCTACTAGGGCTAGAGTAGAACCAGCAGCAAACAAGGACTGCTGGATGAATCGGCGACGTGGCAGAGTGCTCATGGTTTGTATCGTTGTAGAGGTTCCGGAAATGATCGCGATGATCTCTTCTGGCCTGTTTCTCTCCAAGGAGAAAATCGACCCCCGACGATAAGCCCGATTCCCTCCAAGTCAATTTGGCTGATAAGTTAAAATCCGCGTCGCTCGGCATCAACCCATCACGATCTGACTTGTATCAAGTTTTCAAAACCTGAAATCGTTTCGACCAGTAGATCACGAGCCCCGACCATACCCGAAGACCTTTCCTTATTCGAAAAATTCCGCTGCCGCCCGCAACCTCGACCCACAAACTGATCTTCCACTACGCGATCACGTAATGGGCGAACTCCAGCCTCACGTTACCCTCACTTATGAGATTGTTCGCCGTCGCCGCGCTCCTTCTCCCCACCACCGCCATCGCTGACCTTTCCTGGGAGTACGTTGATGAACGAACCCGCCAGGCGGAAGAGGTTCTTGCCCAGCGTCCAGCCATCGAGGCAATCGCCGAAAGAGAGCGCGAGAAGCAGGCAACCCCAAAGGGTGCCGCTGAGAAAGAGGCCTATTCGGCGCTAGCGGAAGCCTTGGCGAATCACCCTGAGATGGCGGACTCCAATCACGCCGAAGCGATGGCCTCAACAGCCTACAAGAGAGCGATCGGTGGCGGCAACGACTTCGAGATCTCCATCACCCAACAGACCTTGGCCAAAGCAAAGGCGGCAAGGTATCAGAAAGCGCTTTCCATCCCCGAACTCAAGCTCGCCATCGAAGCGTGGCAGCAGGCTGCCCTCGATACCAAGGAAACGGCAGAAGAAAGCTCGAAAACCAGAACAGCCCTCGAGTCGATCCAGTCAAAGCTCAAGGCATTGAGCGAGGCGATGGGTCGCTGATCATCCCATTGGATACAAAAGTTCCCTGCTCACCTTGTCGATGGCCTTGAGCGTTGGCTCGTCGAGCTTCAAGCCCGCAGCCGCAAAGATCGGATCGAGCTGGGCTTCCGCACTTACTCCAACGATCGTACTTGCCACGAAGTCGTGCTGCTTGCTCCAAGCAACCGCAAGCGTCACTGGATCGATACCTGTTTCCGCGGCAATCGACATGAAACGCTTCGTTGATTCGACACTGCGATCATTGACAAAACGGGCCGCCATCGCCTTCTGACGCGGACCTCCTGCCAAGATGTAGTCACTGAAACGGGCCCCTTTCGGTGTCGCACCATCGTTGTATTTTCCCGATAGCACCCCTCCCGCAATCGGGCTGTAGGGCAACAGGCTGACACCTTCGCGCCGACAGACATCCGCCAACTCGTCCTCGAACCGTCGATTGTTGAGCGAAAAGTTGTTCTGGATCGTGTCCATCCGAGCATAGCCACCACTGTCCGAAGCCCACAGCGACTTCATCAGGCCATACGAGTTATCATTGCTGGTTCCGATCACTCTGACTTTGCCTTCCCGGACAAACTCATCAAGCGGCTCCAGCATGTCTTCATAGCGCATGCCATGGTCCGGCCAGTGAATCTGGTAGAGATCAATGTAGTCGGTCTGCAGGCGGCGCAGACTCCCCTCCAGTGCCTTGCGCAGATGCACTCGATCCAGTGCTGCTTTGCCGCTGCGGATCGGTGGGTTGAACCAACCATGCGCCGCCCCCGCAATCTTCGTGGCAATGATCACACTCTCACGCGGCTTCGTTCTCAGCCAACGCCCGACGATCTCCTCAGTCTGCCCGGCGGTCTCTGCGCTGGGCGGCACGGGATAGACCTCCGCCGTATCGAAGAAATCGATACCCGCCTCCACCGACCGATCCATGATTCGAAAACTCTCCGCCTCATCGGCCTGAAGCCCGAAGGTCATCGTCCCCATACAGATCTCACTCACCACCAATCCACTCTTGCCGAGTCGTCGCTGTTCCATGAGATCGAATCTAGCGCCAGTCGCATTCGATGCAAAGGCCGATACGCTTCAATCAAGCAACTCGTCTAAACCCCTATCAATCAGGATGTCCAACTGTCAAAATGAGGTAGCGAAGCACTCCGATGTGGTAAGCAAATCTGATTCTGATTGATATCAGCCACAGGTCCGATCTTCGCCAAGCGGCCAGAGCGGCCCGACGGTATTCGGAATCTCTCAAACCCCCCATCAAACCACGCCAGAGGACCGATGACCAAGTCCCGGCAACTTCCCTGCTCAAATCACTGGCGGTCATGAGTTTCAGGCCCCCCGCCTCGATCCACCGCCTCAGGTTTCGCTCATTCGTCATTCCCCCAAGCCGGCCGGCGCGACGGATGGGGTTCAAAAACAGGTGCTGCTCCAGCCAACTTGGCCGCTCCACCACCAGCCAACAGCAAAGCACGGCACGCCCTGCTGGTTTCATCACCCGAGCCATTTGCGCCAAGGCACCTTGCGGGTCTGCCATGTGTTCAAGACTCTCAACTGCCACCAGGGCCTCATAATGCTCATCAGGCAGGCGGTTCTCGAGCCAATCCCCCAAGCTCACCTCCACCCCCGGAACCGCCTGCTCCCATTGCTTGCGTGAAAGGGTCATCCCTTCAGCAGCCACCCCAAATCGGCGCGCCAAATCAGCCGCCATCCTCCCATAGCCGCAGCCAACATCGAACAGTCGCTCTCCCGGACGAAGATCGAGATTCTCACCAACAAGATCGGTCATCCGTCTACCAGCCTCGGCCGCCGACCTCACCCCATCCACCCACAATCCATGGTGCAGATTCTCTCCCCAAATCTTCCGGTAAATCGTGTCGAGGTCATCATAGTGAGCCGCCACCTGCCTTGCTTGGATATCGACCTTGGTCCCACTCATTTTCTACCGAATCGTGTCAGGAAATCCGCACCCTGTAGACCGCAAATCCTGCAGCAAATTGCTGCAAATCAGTACAAATCCACCACCATCCCTGTTGACGCGACCTCGCGCCCGGCGCATCCTAAAACCTGTGAAACTGCCGCCGAAACGGAATTCCTGGGTCAAGCGCGACCAAGTCAACAAGTCGGGCCGTCCCGTCATTGCAACGGCCTACGACAACGACGAATTTCGGGATCTTGACGAACCCAGCGCGTTCGAAGATTCCTCCACAGAGCGGACCGAGACCGACCCGAAGATTTTGGCCGAGTTGCTCGGAGAGCGCATCGAACCGCGGCTGATCTCACTTTCGAAGGAAGACATCGACCTCCACTCCAAGGACAAGTGGAATGCGAAGCACAATCCGGAGATCGTCGTCTTCGCCGAAACCCGGGAGGATGTCATGGAGGTCCTCAAGTTTGCCAACCGCCACAAGCTCCCCGTGACCACCCGGGGAGCCGGCGTCGGTTATGTCGGAGGCTGCGTCCCTGTCCACGGAGGCATCGCCCTCTCCGTCGCACGCATGAACCGGATCATCGAACTGAATCCGGAAGATGGCGTGGCCGTCGTCCAGCCCGGAGTCATTACCGGCGTGCTGCAAGAGGCCGCCGCAGCCGTCGGCTGGGACTACCCGCCAGATCCCGCCTCGCTCAAGGAATGCTCACTTGGAGGAAACATCGCCACCAATGCCGGTGGACCACGCTGTCTGAAGTACGGCGTCACTCGTAATTACGTCCTCGGCCTGGAAGTCGTCCTTCCCAGCGGACGCGTGATGCGCTGCGGCGGCCGGGTCCACAAGAACAAGACCGGCTTCGACCTTGTCGGACTCTTCACCGGTTCCGAAGGCATGCTCGGCGTCGTCACCGAAGCCACCCTGCGTTTGATTCCCAAACCGCCCGCTCGTGCCATGCTGGCAGCCGTCTTCCCCGAATTCTCAACCGCAGCCGCAGCCGTGCAGGCCATTCTCAATGCCGGGCATCTGCCGTCCGCTCTGGAAATCACCGATGGCTTCACCCTCGCCGCCGCACGCAAGCGGCTCGGGACGGAAATGCTGCCCGAGGGACAGGCACATTTGATCGTCGAAATCGATGGGCGACCCAAGGGCGTGGCCGCCGAACTCAATGAACTCTTCACCCTGCTTGGGAAAGTGGGTGCCACCCGCATTGATAAGGCGGAAAGCGAGGCCGCCTGCGAGGCGATCTGGAAAATGCGACGCGAGTTTTCCTATTCACTGCGCGACACCGGCCTCACCAAACTCAACGAGGACATTGTCGTTCCCCGCTCGAAGCTGGTCGAACTCGTCGAGTATGCCCGCGAGCTCGAAGAGAAAACCGGCATCTCGGTGGCCTGCTTCGGCCACGCCGGAGACGGCAACATCCACACCAACCTGATGGTGGCCGATTATGATGATCCAAAGGTTCGCATGAAAGCCGATGCCGCTCTCGATCAACTCTTCGCCTGGGTCTTGAAAAAGGGCGGCGCGATCACCGGAGAGCACGGCGTGGGACTCGCCAAAAAGCCCTGGATCGAAAAAGCCCTCGGCGAGAACAACCTCGAAGTGCACCGCGCCATCAAGAAAGCCCTCGACCCGCAGGCAACGCTCAATCCTGGCAAGTTCCTCGACTAGAAAAGCTTACTCCGGCCAAGCCACCTTCGCCCACACCGGATAATGATCCGAAGGCTCGGTCCTGCGGTTCGCGGTCTTCCAGATACCCGCATCGAGTAAATCGGCACCACCGCTGACGAAAATGTGGTCGACCTTCAAGCGGTCCAGCCGGGAACCGCCATCGGCTTCCCAAAAATGAAGGGTTCGTCGATTCCGCTCCTTGCCCTTCAGCGCCTGATACGGATCGAGCATCTTACCCACCCAGGGACCTTCCCTGCTCCCCGCCAGCGTGACCCGATCACCCACAAAATAATCCACCGCCGGGTTACCCCTCGTCGCGTTGAAGTCGCCGAGCAAGACCACCGGATCCTCGGGGTGCTTCCGGCCATCAATCCGGATAGCCATCAACGGCGCCGCCCGCTCGCGAAATGCCTGACTACGATGATCCCAGTGGGTGTTGAACACATAAAATGATCGACCGGTCGCACGATCCCCGAGCCGCACCCAAGTCGCGACGCGAACCACACTGTTTCCCCAACTCTTCGACCCCGGTGTCTCAGGATCGTCTGAAAGCCAGAAGGTTCCCTGATCCTCGGGATCCAGTTCGAAGCGATCCGCTTTCCACATGATCGCCGAATACTCGCCAGCCCGCTTTCCGTCATCACGCCCGACGCCGAAGAAACCATAATCCGGAAGCGACGCCCGGAGGTCAGCAGCCTGTCCGTGCAGCGCCTCCTGAATGCCGAAGACATCCGGATCGATCTCGCGCAGGCTTCGCACCACTCGATCCAGCCTCCTCGGCCATGCTCTCCAGCCCTTGTCCTGATCGCCCTCATAGCGGACGTTGAAACTACAAAGCCTCAATTCAAGCACGCCATCTTGCCGAATTGCCACCGTCTTCGGTGGTGCCTCCTCCCGACACCCCAGCATCACCAGGAAAGCCGATGCCACACAGGCGGTCCGCGGGAAAATTCCTGTCTTCCGTCCTCTGTCTCGGAGTCTTTCGGCTCCCTCCTTCATTCGCCACTGATCATTTCCGGAAACACATGGACTCCCACCTCCTCGCGTGACCTCAGGGCCTGGCGCAACCGCCCGACCATGATCTCACGCTTCGAGGCTTCAATGGCAGCGATGACCTCCTCCTTCGCATCATCATACGAACGTTTTTCAGCCGGTCGCTTTTCCAACACCTCCACCAGATGCCATCCGATCTTAGTGCGAATCAACTGCGGTTCCCCCACCTCCATCGCAAAGACCGGCTTGGCGAAATCATCGGGCAAACGCGCCGCCGTCATCCAGCCCAGCTCGCCTCCGGACTCCTTGGTCCGTGGATCTTCACTCAGCGTCGATGCCAGTTCATCAAAGCTCTTCCGTTCCGCCTTCAAGTCCTCGAGTGCCTCAAGGAGCACTTCCTTCGCCGCCTCAGACTCCGTGCGCAAGGTTGCCCTGAAAAGGTGCCGGACCCGGACCCTCGGCGGCATGGCGAAATCATCCGCATGCTGCTCGAACCACTCCCTTCCCTCGTCCTCTGCCACGGTGATCCCGTCAGCGATTCGACTTTCGACATACTTGTGCTGCTGAATCCTCGCCCCCAGGCGAAGTCGCAATTCCTCTTCACTGTCGATGCCTTCGGCGATGAGATCCGCCTGCATTTCATCGCGGCCCGGATAGCGTGCCGCAAGCCTCAGCACCGCCTCATCAATCTCGGACTCAGAAACCGGCACATCCGCCGTATTGTGGAGAACCTTTGTCCGTAGAATCTGGTGGTCGATCAGATCATTCATGGCCGCGAGCCTGACGATCCGGCGCTGGTCATTACTCAAGTCCTCGATCTTCCTGCCCTCCAACCACAACCGTTCCCGAGCGGCCCGCTCGACCTGGGGAAGATAGATCGAATGCCCGAAGACCCGTGCCACCACCCCCTGCGCTTTGGCTCTTTGCAGAGACTCGGGACTGTCCGGTCTCCCCGCTTGGATCTTCCGGTTCAGTGGTCCGTTGAAAAGAAACAGATCACCCGCCAAGTAGAGCAATCCGATCGAATAGACGATCACTCGAACCACAAAATTCTTGGCAGGACGCATGGTGAAAAGAGGGGTCCTCCTAGCGGATCTCCACCGTGGCCCCCGGGCGAATGAAGTCCGGCAACCTCACCGCATCCCAATTCGCCATCCGAATGCAGCCCGCGCTCTTGGCTCGACCAATGGTCTCCGGATCCGAGGTGCCATGCATCCCGATACCAGAAACGGTGAGGCCCGCCCAAATCACACCCACCGGGCTGTTAGGACCCGGCGGAATGTTCAGGTAATTGCTGCTGCGCCCCTTGCCATCGAGCAAAGACTGATCGTAGCGCCACACCGGCAACTGCACACAGTTCTTCAGCTTCCACTGGCCATACTTGATGAACTGCGGCTTGCCAGGCGTGATCGGAAACGAGGCAACCAAAGCCTGATTCGCCGTCACCAGCATCGGTGCGTCCGGATCGGTCACCACCAGCGCTTTCGGGGTCGCTTCATAAATACGCGCCTGATTGATCTTCGTATCCACCACCACATGGCGCGACTCGAGGAGCGGTTCCGGATCGTAGCGTGAACCGGTGAGGCTCTCGATCGTGAAAGGACCGACATTCGGCACGATCACCGACGACCTCGGCTGCAAGCCATACGTCTTGCTCGATCCATTCAGATCGATCAGGAACTCGACGTCGGTATGATAGCGCTCCGACATGAATTCCGCGTAACTCCGGTAGCTCATCCGCTTTTCCTTGGCCTGCTGCGCTTTTTTATACGAAAGCTTGGTGTTCACCCACTTCGTCGCCACCTCGGGTACGATCGCCACCGCGAAGGGATTCGGCACGGCCGCGCGCGCCGCCGCCATTACCGGACCCATTTCTCCGGAAGGATGGCCATTCACCTCATTCCAGGAATTCACCGCGAGAATCGTGAACCTCCCCGGCTTGCCATCGATGACGCCCGGACCGAAATGGCTTTGATCGAGAAAGATCTGCAAACGCACCGCATCGTCCCCGGTCGGAAGACCGTTGATGTCCGGCGTATCGGACCTCGGGTTCTTCTTCATCTCCGGCAAGACCACCTCACCCGGAGGCAACGGTTTCGCCTCTCTTGCCGGTGGCCCGGGATCCAACGGCTTCAAGCCGGACTCAGGCGTAATCTCGGAAGGATCAACAGGCAGGGCGCGTGGCACCTCTGCCACCGCAGCCATCGATATTGCAGCAATCAGGACAAGACCCGGAATAGTTCGAAACATAGGAAAACAGGATTGGGGCGGGACGGCGGGAACATGCCAGCCTTCCCCCGATCTGTCATGCGGTTTTCCCAATTCTAGACGATCTTCAACCGCGCCAGGTCCTGTGTGTCGACCAGACCAACCGGCTTTCCTTCGGCATCGAGAACCACCACATCGTCCACCCGATGCGAGCCGATGGTCTTCACCGCTTCCGCCGCCAGCGAATCCGCCGAAACACAAATCGGCCCGCGCGTCATCAGATCCGCCACCGCTTTCCCGCCAACCATCGGATCCTCCTGATAGCTGCGGGCGAAGTCTCCGTGAGTAAAAATCCCCGCCAGTTTCCCATCGGCCGCGACCACCACACAAGCACCCGCACGAGCACTCGACATCGCAACCAATGCGTCCTGCACCGTTCCTCCCTCATCCACCGAGGCCAGCTTGTCGCCAGCGCGCATGATGTCGGAAACCTTCGTCAGCAGCGCCCGACCCAGCGCTCCTCCGGGATGGAATCTTGCGAACTGTTCCTCATCAAACCCACGCGCCTCAAGCAACACCATCGCCAGTGCGTCGCCCATCACCAGCATCGCCGTTGACGAAGAAGTTGGCGCCAGATTCATCGGGCAGGCCTCGCGCTCGACCGAAGTATCCAGCGTCACGTCCGAATGCCGTGACAAGGTCGAGTCCGGCTTTCCCGTCAAGGTGATCACCTTGACCTCGAAGCGTTTGATGTGGGGCAGCAGATCGAGCATTTCGACCGTCTCACCCGAGTAGGAAAGCACGATCACAGCATCACCATCCGAAAGCAGTCCAAGGTCACCGTGAAGCGCATTCTGGGAGTTCAGCACCACCGCAGTCGAGCCAGTCGAGTTCAGCGTTGCCGCAATCTTGTGGCCGATGTTTCCCGATTTCCCAATCCCCACCACCACGATCTTGCCGCGCGTATCCAAGGCAGCCTTGAGCATCTCCACCGCCTGACCAAACGGTTCGCTCAGCCTCTCCTGCATCTTCTTCAAGGCATTGGCTTCCAACTCAATCACACGTTTCCCGTGGGCGACCGCATCCATGCCGCCCATCATCCCCCCCCATCCCCCATCCGGCAAGCCAAGGAGTGGCTCTTTCAGGAGTGGCGCTCTCCCGAGCGCCATGAGTGGGCAAGGCGGCTTTCCAGCCGCCCCAACCCAACACCCCCAAAATCAGCCCTCACCACCCGCCGCCTCCCCAATCACCCGCTTCAACAGTTCCACCTCCGTCGAAGCCACTCGTCTCAACTCGCGATCCTTGTCCAAGTCCACAAAGTACAGGCCAAAATCCGTGTTTGGATCGAAGGCATGACCCCACTCGCGATTCGAAGTGATCGACCAATACGTGTAGGACTTCACCGGGACCCCTTCATCGATCGCCTTCTCCACCTCCGCCAGGTGAGCGCGGACGTATTCGCTACGAGTCATCCCATCCGCCTGCGGCACACAGCCATTTTCCACCACCAAAAGCTCCAGATCCGGGAACCACCGGTGCAGCCGTTTCAGCGCATGAAACAATCCCCGCGCCCACACCGGTGCCTTGAGAAAGCGCCCATGCGCCGCATCCTCCAGCAGCCGGAAACGATGCAAGCGCCAGGTCGGCAATCCCCAGTAGTAGTCCAGACCCACAAAGTCCTGCGCACCGACCGCCTCCTTCGGACACAGCTCTTGTGGCAGCTTCCCGGCCATCCCCAGATACCACCAGTTCGCGTTCGCGATCAGACTCGTCGTCCCCCAAAATCGCCACGCCCAGTTCAACCAGCCGGACTTGGTTTCCAAAACCTGCAACCGCTCGACCACGCGCAATTCGATCAGATCCAGCTTACCCCCATCCCCGAGCAACTCCCTCGCAATCGCTCGTGCCAGTGACCTCTCCTCATTACTCGCCCCAGCCAGCAGCGCGATCCGCACTTTTCCCCGCCGCCTCACCCGACGAAAACCACGCCCGCTCGACATGTGATCCGGCAGGCTGTCGCCCTTTTTGAAAACCTCATGCAGCGACATCGGTGCCACCCGCTCGCGCTTCCCTGCCTCGACATCGTCGTCTCTCCAATCCGCAATCACCCGGTCCACCTGCTCTAACAGACGCGAGTGACCATAGGGTGCCGCCACCACGAATCCCCCACCGCTTTCATCCGTCAGTCCCTCGCGATACGGATCGCTCGTCTCGAAACGCAGCGCTTCCTGAGGAGTCACTTCACCAATCACCAGATCCACCTCACCCCGCTCGCTCACCAGCGGCTTCTTGGTCGTGAACTTGAACAAAGCTTCCGAGAGCCCACGATGACAAGCCCCCCAATCCATCAGCATTTGCAACCAGCCTGGAAATCCCGTCACCAGCGGGTTCGCCCCGACTTTCGTCTCGGGCCAGCGGGCTCTGACCACCTCGCGCGCCCGCGCATGAGCCCGAAACAAGTTCGGCACCAGCTTCCCCACCGCTTCCGCCTCCGCATCCACCGATGAGCCACGCGGCAAGCCCGGTGGCATGAAATAGCGGTTCTGCCACCACGGCTTGATATAGCCGAAAGTCAGCTGGCTCGGCTCGTTGAACGTGATCCACCAGTCCACCACATCGCCCATCGACTCCGCCACCTGCTCCGCATAACCCGCGAAGAGTTCCGGAAACTCCTCACCGATCATCCCTCCATGATCCCGCTCCAGCCATACCGGCCAGACGAAGTGGTGCAGCGTCACCATCACCTCCATCCCATGCGATCTCACGCACTCCGCCACCATCCGGTAATGCGCCAGCGCCTCCTTGTCGAATGTCCCGCAAGTCGGCTGGACTCGTGCCCATGCGATTGAAAAACGAAACACTTTCATCCCCATCGCCGCCGCATTCGCGATGTCCTCCTCATATCGGCTCCAAAAATCCGTCGCCCGCCCTCGTGGCGTCAGACCCTGCGTTCGCTCCCACCAATCCCACACATCTTCCCGCGCCGGGTCATGCGCCTCGACCTGATGATCCGCGTTCGCCGTGCCGAAAAGAAACCCTTTGGGAAAGCCCATCCGCCCTCACCCTAGCCACCACCTCACCATGTCAAAGCCAAACCCCGTAACAAGCCCTCCAGCTTCGCCGGTAAAGGCCACGGTCGCTGGCGCTTTGACGACACGCAACAAGCCGACCCCCTCACCAGAAGATCGGCCTGTTGGATAGGATCTCGGTTATTTGAAAAACTCAGACCCGACGGCGGCGGAACACACCCAACGCACCCAGTCCCAGAAGTAACACCGAAGACGGTTCAGGAACCACTGTCAGGGTGATCGACGCCAACGGACCATTGGTGGCTGGATCAAGAGCGGCGATATCAACGCCTCCCGCATTGGCAAAGCTGGCGAAGGGGTTGCTGCCATCGTCCACGAGGCTGATGTTCGCTCCTTGAGCAGCACCTTGATTCGGGCCCGACTGTCCCGCGACACCTGCCAGACCACCGCCAGCGACGAAATCAAAATCCTCAACCTCCGTTCCCGCATCATACATGCGGTTGAAAACAAGCGTCAGACTGCTCGCACTTCCATTGAGAAGACTCGTGATATCGAGTGGTCCGACAACCCCTCCCGTGGCGACAAAGAAATCGTTTGAAGGAAGAATCATCGCCGCAAAGTCGAAGAAATTCTCAGTCGCCGAGACTTCGACCACCGTCATGCTTGTTTGTCCTGCGAAGGTCGGGCCAAAGAGCTGGAGCCCTCCCCGTTCACCGATGAGGGCTGCGGTTCCTCCATCTTCCGCGAGGCTCTCGATACCAGCCGAAGCCATGGTTCCTCCCGAGATGATGCCCGTGCTACTACTACTAAAGGAGCCGTAGCTCGGTGCAAGCGCGAGATTCGATCCGGCGGTGACACTGACCTGGACCGACACCCCATGGCAGAGATTCGTGGCGGCAAATACGGTTCCGGCTGCAATGACGATTGATTTCATTTGATGTTGTTTGTGGTTTGGTTTGGGGGTTTTGGACAGACCACCCGACGGTTTCCCGCTGAGTTGCTGCCCCCCTGATACCCGGCCGGACCGAATTATTCCGTCCCCTCCAAAAAAAAATCCGGGCGCGCTGTTTATCGGCTTCCGATCACGAAAATTTCGCTACCGATTCCCCTGAAGAATACTGCTGAACACACCGGCTCAGACTTTTTGGGAAGAATTTTCATTTTTCAGGGAAGAAATCTCTGCGCCACGTCTCTACGACTGGATGCCCCGACCCTCGGATGTTCCGACAAAAGGCGCGACTACTTCCCCGGTGGCAGTCAGCAACGCCGAAGATCCTTCTTCGACCGAAGATGGATCCGTGGATGAGTGGCTCGAACTGGTCGTCCGGGACAACTACCGCGGCCTCTACACCTACGCCCTCTCCCTGACGAGAAACGCCGCCGATGCCGCCGATCTCACCCAGCAAACCACCGTCATTCTTTCCACCCGTTGGCAAGACATCCGCGACCGTTCCAAGGTCAAATCCTGGCTCTATTCCTGCCTTTATCGTGAATTCCTGCGAATGAAACGGAAGAATTCGCGAATGGTCGCCATCGACGAAACCAACGCCAACCACGAACCCTCCCTCCCCGCTCCCCAAGAGAAATCTACTGATGGCCAAAGCGCCGTCGATGCCCTTCACTCACTACCTGAACCTCATCGCTCCGTCCTCGCTCTCTATTACCTCGACGAACTCTCCTATCGCGAAATCGCCACCGTCCTCGACCTTCCCGCCGGCACCGTCATGTCGCGTCTCAGCCGCGCCAAAGACGCCATCCGCCGCCTCCTCCGTCCGACATCATGAATCCGGAATCCGACAAACACCGCCTCCTGGCTCGTGCTGCAAGTCCTTCCGGAAAGGATGATCACGATCCTGAGATCGCTGCTGCCCATGAAGCCATCGCGGCCGACCCGGAGCTTGCAGCAGAACTAACTGCCGAGCGCGGGGCCGACCTTGCCATCTCCGAAAGCCTCCGCGCCACCGAGCCACCACCAGAACTTGAAGAGCAACTCCTCTCCACCCTTCGCGAGACTCGCCGGGCCGCCGTCGCTGCGAATATTGTGGAAGCACCACCGAACGCATTTTCACGGAGGCATTGGCTCGGCATGGCTGCCGCCGCCGCACTGACGACCGGCATTGCCTACACCTGGCATCGCTCCAAACAGCTGCCTCTTTCACGCCTTGTCGCAACACTGGCGAATTATTCAATCGAAGGCGTCACCCTTTCACTCATGAGCATGGAAAAGGAAGAGGTGGTAGACTGGCTTGTCTCAAACCAAGCACCGCGCGCCAGCACCTTGCCTCCCGCACTCGATGCCCTCGGCCGAAAAGGCTGCCACATCTACGACATCGAAGGTCACCGGGTGAGCCTCGAATGCTTCCTCCTTCCCGGAATGCGGGAAATCCACCTCTTCACCACCCCGACCGCAGGCCTGTCAGGCGCTCCAAGCGATGGAAGTCAGCCGAAACTGAGCAGCATCGATTCCCTCACTTCAGCCGTCTGGTCCCAAGGTGAAAACACCATGATTCTCCTGACCTCTGAACCCGTAGAGATGACCCGCAGCCTCCTCGGGACCGCCTGATCGGGGGAAACAAGCACGTAATCGTGGATATCAACCCCACGATTACAAGCTCACTTCAACAGCGAGAAAAACCTAAGCCCACTCCGGCCGCTCGGCCTCGAAATGCACCGCCCCACCTGTGCTTGGGTGGGCGAAAGACAACTTCCACAAGTGCAGCAGAATCGGCGGCGCATCCCCATCAAAAGTCAGCGCCTCATCAAGCAGCCGGCCTTGAACGAATTCAGGATCGCCCACAACTGGAAGTCCAAGCCGTGAAAGGTGAATGCGAATTTGATCCGCGCAGCCCGTTTTCGATACCGCCTCAAGCAAGGCACTGCCATCGTCCCGACGCTCGACCACTTGGAAATCCGTCCGCGATGGCAAAACGATCGACTCTTCACCTTCCTTCGGCTTCGACTCGGAAGGAATCGGCGAGTCGCAGAAGAAGCGATCCTTCTTCGGGTGCCCGCTCACCAGCACAAGAAACACCCTCTCCACATCTCCATCAATGAACTGCCGCTTGAGAACCCGGCAAAGATGCCTCGTCCGGGCGAAGACCACCAAGCCCGTCATGCTCGTATCCAAACGATTCACGGCCCGCGGAACATGCGGCAGCTCACAAACTTGGTTCATCAGGTATTGAAGCGTATTGCGATGGAAGGGACCAAGCTCGGCCATCGGCAGTGGTGCTGGTTTCCGCACCACGATCAAAGCATCGTCTTCATAGGTCACCCGAATGTCGGTAGACACCCACGGCTCGACCTTCGGTGGAAAAATCTGAAGCACCCGCTCACCCGCTCGAACAACATGATCTTTTCCACGCACCACACCGCTGTAGGTCACGAAGCGTCCTTCATCACACCATTGCTCAAGCTCTCCCGGAGAAACCTGCGGAATCAAAGCAATCAGAGCATCTAACAGCTCCCGCTTATCGTGCCTCGCTGGAATCGTCACCGGCCGCCGGTTCTCCTGCGGCACCGAGCCCGGCAGAGGATCGCGCTCCACGTTTAGCCTCGCCTGACGTGAGGCGATCCGCTCCGCGAGCTTGGCCGCCTCATCCACGTGGCAATGCGGACAGCTCTTCCCCTGCACATAGCGTGGATCTTCCTGCTCAGCCGTATTCAGCGGAGCCTGACAGGCAAAGCAAACCGCGTGATCGCTTTCACTCAATCCAGGATCCACTCCCACCCGTTGATCGAAAACAAAGCAGTCACCCTCGTAGTGCTCCCCACCGCATTCCTCGAAGTATTTCAGAATCCCACCATCGAGCTGATAGATTTCCTTGAAGCCTTCCAACTCCATGAATGGCCCCGCCTTTTCGCAACGAATCCCCCCAGTGCAAAACATCACCACCGGCTGATTCTTCATTTCCTCCGGCAGCTTCCTCACCGCATCGGGAAATCCACGGAAGGTCTTGATGTTCGGATCGATCGCTCCCTTGAAAGTCCCGAGCTTCACCTCGTAGTCATTGCGCGTGTCGAGCAGCGTCACCGGCTTGCCCTCGTCCAGCCACTTCTTCAGCTCCTTCGCCGCAATCTTCGGCGAGGTGTAATCCGCTGGCCGCACCGCCTCGACGCCAAAGGAAATGATCTCCTTCTTGATCCGCACCAGCATTCGATTGAACGGCTGAGAGTCACTGAGGCTCACCTTCGGAGTCAGCCCCTCAAGCCCAGAAACCGAGCGAAGCTTCTCAAGAAGCTGATCGATCGATTCCGCCGCCCCCGCCACGAACAAATTGATGCCTTCACCGCTCAGCAGAATCGTCCCCTTCAGCTCCCACTCCTTGCACCAAGCAAGAAGCTCCACACGCAGGGACTCCAGACCTGAAAGCCGAGCAAAACGGTAGGCGGAAATATTGGTAACGGCAGGCACGGCAAATTGTCATCACGACAAACGACCCGGAGCAAGCGAATCGCCGCCATCCGGTCCTTCGATACCATAATGATGTCGGAGTTGCCGTTTCATTCGTCAAAAATTGAGCTTCCCCCCTACCATCCCGTTCTTGCCAAGCGTCCCGCTCTCTTCTTCACTCCCGCCCCCGGCATGGCCCTTATCGTCCAAAAATACGGCGGAACCTCCGTCGGCACCATCGATCGCATGCGCAACGTCGCCGCACGCATGAAGCGCACCCGCGACGACGGCAATCAGGTCGTCGCCGTCGTTTCCGCCATGTCCGGCATCACCGACAAGCTCATCGGTATGGCCCGCGAGTTCGGCGACACCCCCGCCGAGCGCGAACTCGACGTGCTCCTCGCCACCGGCGAACAGCAATCGATCGCCCTCGTCTCGATGGCGCTCCACGAAATCGGCGTGAAAGCCCTCTCCGTCACCGGGCGCCAGGCCGGCATCCGCACCTCCGGTAGCCACACCCGCGGTCGCATCGAAGACATCGACCCTTCCTTCATGACCAAGTCGCTCGACGAAGGCAACTCGCTCGTCGTCGCCGGCTTCCAGGGCTGCACCCTCGAAGGCATGGTTCACACCCTTGGCCGTGGTGGCTCCGACCTCACCGCCATCGCCGTCGCCGCCGCCATCAAGGCCGACGTCTGCCAGATCCTCACCGACGTCGATGGCGTCTACACCTGCGATCCGCGCGTCGTGAAAAACGCCCGCAAGCTTCCCGAAATTTCCTACGACGAAATGCTCGAACTCGCTTCTTCAGGAGCTAAGGTCATGCAATCGCGTTCCGTCGAATTCGCCAAAAAATACGGAGTCGTTTTCGAAGTCCGTTCCTCACTCAATGATAATCCGGGCACCATGGTGCTCGAAGAACATCCCGCTATGGAAAACGTCGTTATCCGCGGAGTCTCGATCGAGCGCTCCCAAGCCCGCGTCACCATCACCGACATCCCGGACAAGCCTGGCATGTCCGGCAAGATCCTCGGTGCCCTCGCCGACGCCGAGATCAATATCGACATGATCCTGTCGAATACCGCCAGCGATGGCATGGCACGCCACTCGTTCACCATGCACTCGAACGACCTCGGTCGCGCCCAAGCCGCACTCAAGCCCGTGCTCGCCGACATCAGCGAAGGGGCCAAGGTCGAAACCGAAGCCGGCATCGCCAAACTTTCCTGTGTCGGCATCGGCATGCGTTCTCACTCCGGCGTCGCCGCCACCATGTTCAAGGCCCTCGGCGAGCAAGGCATCAACATCGGCATGATCTCCACCTCGGAAATCAAGATCGCCGTCACCGTCGACGAGACCCGCATCGAAGACGCCGCCCGCGCCGTCCACGATGCCTTCCATCTCGACCAGGTTCCGAGCTGAAGAGTGGCTGCGCCGGAGCGGCGCAGAGCCTTCCGGAGCATCGCCCTTATTGGCGATGGGACAATCCGGCGACCCACCTGCGAACCCTGCAAAAAGGCACCACCTTCCAACCTGAGCGCGAACTTGCGAACAGCCCCATACTTGAAGTTGGCTGGGCCAACCATCGCCATTGTCCGCTCCGCCGCCGGTCACTATGTCGCCGGAGTACTCCGCGACGACGAACTCATCGCCGCGATCTCCGAGATCACGCTTGAGAGCGACTCCTGAATCTTTCCATGGGTCCCGACCTCACCAATAAACGCTGGATCATCGCCAAAGGCATCCTCTTCCTGATCCTCACGCTCTTTGCCGGCATCCTCCAGCTTCTCACCGACCTGCCAGTCTGGCAGGAAGCGATTCTGTTAGGTGTCTGCGTCTGGTCTGCCTGCCGATTCTACTACTTTCTCTTCCACGTCCTGCACGCCTATGTCGACCCCTCACTTCCCAGCGCTGGACTTCTTGATTTACTGAGGCTCCTTAAATCGCGAAAGTAGCTTGGCGAATTTCCAGCAATTGCTGGGGCCAAAAAACATCAATTGAGACATTTCTTACTTTTCTCCTAACGGCTTCCCGTCAACTGCCAGCCCCTCTCTAACAACTTTCTCCATCGCCACGACCTCCTCATCCGTGAGCAGATGAAACTCAGAAAGCTGCCGCTTCTTCTTTGATAGAGTTCCTCCATTCTGCCTCACAAGCATCACGAATAAATCCGCATGCCGATCCGGCATCTCCACGACTTCTCGCATTCCTCTCCGGATCTCGTCGTAACTCGCCAGATAACGTAACTCTGACGGCAACTCCGTCTCAATCGTCTCCCGAATAAAATCGATCGTGATCCGAGTGAGCTCCGTGCAATCGATGTAGCGGTAAAAGTCCACCGTGTCATTCGTCACCGTCATTCGCTGGCGATCGTCCAAGCTGTATTCCATCAACTCCATCAACGGCTTCGAGAAACTCTCCAAGGCCTGATCATACTCCCTCGGCCGATTCAAAATCACCGCCGAAACCGGCAAAATGATCCCTGCGGGACCAAAGCCATTCCGTGCGAGAACATGGTGCAAAAGAAACCGGTGAATCCTGCCGTTTCCATCGCTGAACGGATGCAGGAAATCGAAGACAAACGAAACCACCGCAGCCGCCACGAGGGTCGGTACGCATGAGTGCTCCAAATTAACCGCTTCGCCGATTCGGATCCTTCTCGACGTGATACTTCGGGCCATCAGCAAAAACGAGGCCATCAACTCATCCAGATCTTCCGGCTTCGGTGCCGCAAAATGAATCCTCTCAGAGCCCGGCCCAATTGTCTCTCCCACATACACCTGCTCATCAATTTCGCTCCGCCAACCATCATTGGCGTAGCGTTCGTCCACGATCGCCTTCTGAAGTTCCACGAGAGCCTCTTTCTTCAAGAAGCTCCGGTGCCATGCCTGCTCCAGCAGCCCGATGAATTTCTTCGCCCTCTTTTGATCCGGCGTCTCCCGTTCGATCTCGTGACTACTCTTGCTCTCCTTCGCGTAAAGGTAACGCACCGCCCGCTCAAAAATCTCCGACGGATACTCTCCCGCGATCTCTTCACAACGCTTCCGCAGATCCTTTTCACTCCACACTCCCAATCCCTTTTTGCGAACCATGGGAGAAAAGTCCGCCGTCCCCAATAGGTTCACATTGATCCTCTGGCGGCGAACCTTCTCCACTCGCCCTGTCACATAAAGATCCTCATCGAGAAGATCCACGTAGCCTCCCATTTCCAGATCCGGCACATCCAGCCTCGTCCGGGAAAATTCCTCATACAGCCACCAGATCACCCGCGCATAGCGCCCGGTCGGCTTGCCTTTTACGAAAGCAGCCACTTCCTCCGCCTCAAGTTTCGGGATCACCTTCCGCAGCAACTCCGGATGAAATCCCTCCCTCTTCAGCGCAAACTCAAGCTGAGCAAACACAGCATCTCCAGGATCACGGACGGCTGGTAAGAACTCGATCTCCCGGCCGTCTCTCTCAACCAATCGCCGCACTCCCTTTTCCAGCACACGGGTCTCCCGCCAATAAGGCAGAGTCACCACTCCGAAACGATCAGCCAACCACGCGTATCCAATTCGATTACCTTTGGGCGATTCCATGATTTTTCGATTACGATGCTTCCAAAACACTTACCAATCGCTAATTTGATCTCAAAACGATTACAAAAGACTTAAATACAGAAAAAACGATTATGCGACCAACCAAAACTATTACAAATTCCAGATTTTTTCTCAAAACGATTACAAGTCCCCATCACCCACCAACCTCCCCTCCTTGAGATGCCGCAGCCAGTCACAGCGACCAAGCAAGGAAAAGCGGACCGGAATGTCTGAACCTACCCTCCCTCACCCTCAAACAATCTCTTCAAGATCTCCGCGAAGCGATTGTAGAAGAAACCGAGAACGACCAGCGCGACTCCGAGTGCGATGAAGGCAGCGACCCGGCTGAAAGCTCCGAAGTCCCAGACATCCATCGCGAAAAGTTTGATCAGAGCAAGTCCGAGCAAGGCAAATCCCGCGTGACGCCACGCGACGAGACGCAGCCAGAGCCCGCTGCAGACGTAGCCGAATCCAAGCAGGGTCCACACAATGGAGACCACCGTCCACCCCAGCGACTGCACCACGAATAGCGTCGACCAAAGCGCACTCACGAAGACCGCCGTCCAGAGAAGCAATACCGCGAGCGGCGTGCCACTCGACTTTCTTTGACTCAATGCCGCCACCAGATAGGCCGCTACCACGCCCCATCCCATCGGCACCCCGGCCTCGCGAAGCAGTCCCCATTGAGCATCAGCAAGGAACATCATCAAGCCCGCACCCGTGCCGCAAAGCAGGATCCAGGCTTCCGGAATTCGGCGACCCTCGGAGCGTCGGGCCCAAAGCATCAGGGCAGCGCCACTCAAGGCCAGCACCTCCAGCCAATGATCCGGTGCGGCAGCCACCCAGGCCAGCCACCAACCGATCAAGGCCACGGCCCGAGTGCCAAGCATCAGGATCGAATCTGCGGCGCGATCCCGAACCGATCCCCCACGCGAACCTAACAGAGTCGCCAGAGCCGAGATGGGCACGAGGAAATGCAGAGGTGCGGACGATCTACTGACAAACAAAGAAAGCAGTAAGATCACCCACAACAGCAGGGAGATCGACGTGCGGAGTCTTGGACAATTCAACACCCGAGCCGCAATCACCGCCAGACCCGGCACCAGAACTGCCAGCCAACCCAGTCTTACTTTAATCTCAAGATCGAGGGCTCCGAATCCTGCGAACAGCGACCAAGCAGCGGTCACACCGAACAACCAAACTTGAGGCACCGCGAGCAACTTGGGCACCTTCTCCCCGTGAATCGCTTTCTCCCACAAGATCGCCATACCACCGATCACCAGCATACTCGTGAGCCACACCCACGGCTGGAAGGCATCCCAGCCCCTGAAAACAAGCCACGCCGATAGCGCTCCGAATACCAAGCCCATTCCTTGCAGCTCGGGCAACCAGACTTTGCGATCCACTTTCAGCACCAGCAAGGCGAGGCCCAGCGCCAAAAGCTCCATCGAAAGCAGCGTCCACGGCCCCTCAAGACCCATCGACCACACCACGGCCACCACCGTCGCAGCGACGAAGCCCAAGGCGGAGCCAATCCGCGCGGGCCCCTTGAGATCCAGCGAATCCTCAAGCCGATCATGCCCGAGTCTGACCAACAATCCCGCCCCGACCAGCAGGACCGCCACCGGGGCGAATACCCCGTTCGCTTCTCCGATCGAGTCGAACACTGCCAGCACCGCGAGGATCTGCGCGAAAAGTGAGAACACCAGTTCGAGCGGTCGACGAAAACGCAAGAAAGCCCCGGCAAGCATCAGTCCCTCCAAAGCCAGACCAAGCGCCAGCTGATACCCTTCCAACTTCAAAACCAAGGCAAGCGTCAGCATGGCAAGCCCTTGGCCGACATGAGTGCTCCCCGACTGCTCACGACTCCGCCCCAGCGAGCCCATGCATAGAACGACGGCCCCAAAAACCGCGGGAACCTGCCAGTAATCTTCATAGCCGAGCATCAGCCAGAGCAGCGAGAACAGGCCAAAGAAGGCACCGTTGTTGGCGGCGGCAAACCAAGCCCGACCTCGCTCTGAAAGGGATCGACTGAATCCTTTCGCAAACCCAGCAATCCCCGGAAGCGCGAACACCAACCAAGTCGCCGGCAGGAAGAAAAGGCCCATGCGAACCACTTCACCACCGGCTGCACCCGCCACCTGCCACCAGAGAAACGAGACATAGGTGCCCACCATGCTGGCAATCCCCGGACCGCCCCAGCCCGGCCGTCGCATCAGTCCGATCCCGGCGATGGCGAGGATCACGTTCGAAACCGAAGAAAGCCATCCAAGCGGTTGCAAGACGGTTGCATACGATGCCAGCAGCAAGCCCAGCACGGCCGTATATCGGGCATTCCGTTTCAAGGAAACGCCAACGATCGCCCCAGCAGCCAATAGCAGCATCAACCCGGCGACGACCGGCGACTCCACCACCCGCAGTCGGTCAACGTGATGCGCAGCAAAGACACACCAGTAGAAGAACGCCAGGCCACCTGCCAGCAGCACCTCACCGAAGCGCTTCATCCCCTCCTTCAGCGTAAAACGCCAACCCACCCCCACCAATCCAAGCGAACTCAGGAAAAGGAATGCCAACCTCACCATCGCAGGCAGCTCGCGAATCCAATTACGATAAGCATAGTTTCCAAGCAGCACCAAGCCGGTCACCAGCAGGGCCACCCCCAGGCGCACCAGCCAGACCCGCCCGAACTGAAGCTCAAAAGATCCCTTCGGCACCGATGCCACTTTCTCAGCGGCAGGCTTCATCGCCGGCACCGGCTCCTCAGCCAGCGGCCTTGCCGGTTTGGGAACCGGCGGAGGGTTCGGAACCCGCTTCAGCTCAGGAAGGCGTTCTGGTTTCTCCCCGGTCTTCACCTGCGGCTCGGCCACGCCCGTGGATCGTCGCTCCAGATCCGCAAGCGACATCCTTAAACGACCGATTTCCTCCACCTGACGGATCGCCAGTTCGTTCAGGTGATCCCGAATACGCGCGATCTCGGATTCAATGGAATTCTCCGCACTCATCCTGCCATCATAGACAGAATCCGCCCGCTTCGTTCATCGATAAACGGCAACGGAGAATCGATGCCAGTGATGTTTCATCCCGTTCTCTCCAGCCGTCAGTCCAATCTCCAAAGCCTGACCTCGACAGCAGCCAGCCTGCTTGTTCTTCTCCGCCCGCAGGCATCCCAGTGAAGAAAGTAGAAATCCATACCGATGGCGCCTGTCGTGGCAATCCTGGTCCCGGTGGCTACGGGGTCGTCATGGTCAGCGGAAAGCATCGCCTCGAACTTTCCCAGGGCTACCGCCGCACGACCAACAACCGCATGGAACTGCTCGCTGGGGTCGTCGCCTTCGAGGCGCTCAAAGCGCCGTGCCGGGTCAGGTTCGTTTCAGATTCCCGCTACGTCATCAATGCCATGAGCAAGGGTTGGCTGCGGGGGTGGAAAACCCGGGGCTGGCTGACGGCGAACAAGCAGGCCGTGAAAAACGAGGATCTCTGGAGACGACTCGATGCCGCCACCGCAAGGCATCAGGTCGACTGGGCCTGGATCCGCGGTCATGCCGGTCACCACGACAATGAACGTTGCGACGTGCTTGCTGTCACTGCTTCTCAAGGTCCCCGACTTCTCGAAGACACCGGTTTCACGGAAGCCAAAGACGACCGCCTTCTCTAACAAATCAGCAAAGTCGGACCATGTCCTTCAGAAACTGCCCCCAAAGGAAAAGCAGTCCGCGGAAGGAATATTCGAAGTGGTGTTCGCCACTTGGCCGGATGATCCCGGCATCGAGGTTGTAGCGGATCTGGCTCTTCATCTCTGCTTCGATCGACTCTTCAAGATCATCCGGATCCGGAATCATCAGACTGTCGGGATCCACCTTGACCTTCTTCAAGAACTCCCGGTGATCCGCCAGAATCTGATGGAAGCAGTTGCGCTCGCAGGGCACGTGATTCCACTTCACCAGCGGCGGACACTTCAAGGTCGGAGAAAAAGGGTAGTTCGTCGTTCTCCAAAGCCGGCCTTCCGCATCGCGCGAAGTCACCGTGATGAAGGCGAACGCGACCTCCTCCTGCTCACACAGGCAGATGGCAGCTTCAGCACGTTCCGAGGGGTTCCAGTGGAGCTTGAAATACTGCTGCATGCCGGACCACTCCCAGCCGCAATCCTCGACATGATCAAAGCCCGCCTCTTCCATGGCGAGCGCTGCTTCGGAAGCGTTGGGAAAAAACGCCGGGTCCGGTGGGGTCCGGTGACGAAGACTATTCTCCATCGGCAGGCGCATCCGGCGAATCCGGGTCAGAAGCTCCACCCACGGCAGAAGAAACCACGGAACCACTCCAAAAATCCCGCACCACCAACAATCGGTGAGGAAATAGACCAGCACGAAGCCCACCGCCAGAAAACCAAGAGCCCCCAATTTCCGCGGCATAGGTCGCCGCGACGAACGCAGACCCAGCGCGAGCACGGCAAGGCCAACGACGACTAGGGTTTCACGCATGGGATTCTCGGAAGGGTCAGGAAAGGTGATTCGGCAGACCGCAAGCAAAGGGCATCCCAGCGATCCGTCAAGGGGCAGGATTCCCAATATTTGCACCAGCACCACGGACCGGCTGACAATAGCCATCTGATCGACGAATCATCGGGCCAGCTTGACCTCATCACTGGCCCTCCAAAGCCTTCTGTGCCAGCCTATCACCAATGGCCATCGAAACCTACGAAACCTACTCGCCGGAGATCCATCCGAGCTCCTTCGTCGCCGCCAGCGCTGACGTCATCGGAAGGGTGAAACTTCACGAGGAATCAAGCATCTGGTACAACACCACCCTGCGCGGCGACATCAACGAAATCGTGATCGGGCCAAGATCAAACATCCAGGACAACGCCGTCGTCCACCTCGCGGACGACTACGGCTGCTACGTCGGAGAACTGGTCACCGTTGGCCACTCCGCCATCATCCATGCCTGCACAATCAAAGACGAAGTCCTCATTGGCATGGGTGCGATCGTACTTGATGGGGCCGTCATCGGGGAACGCTCGATCATTGGAGCCGGGGCGCTTGTCACCGGTGGCACTGAAATTCCTCCGGGATCCCTCGTACTTGGGACACCCGCCAAGGTCATTCGAACCCTGTCATTGGATGAGCAACAGGGCGTCCGGCACTGGGCCGAAAAGTATGTCCTCCAGTCCCGAAAGTATCTCGCGAGAGACGAATCCTAAACCAGGCCCTCTCCTCAAAAAACCGGACGGCCGATTCAGTCCTTTTCCTCAAGGTGCTTCTCGATGCAGGCGAGAATCGTCTCGAATCCCGAAGTCTTGCTGACGAAGGGCAGGCCGCCGGTCAGGGTCTCTCCGTCGCTTGAATTCGGATTCTCTTCCACCAAAGCCGTCAGCATCATTATTGGCACCTTCGCCAGTTCCGGATCGGCACGGACCTGTGCCACGACATCCCCGCCATCCATACCGGGCATCACCACATCGATGATGCACAAGTGGGGGCGAAACTCGCGGGCCGCCTTGAGGGCCTGCGAAGAGTCATTGATCTGACGAACCATGAAATCCCCGGACTCCTCGAGATTCTCCTTGAGCAGCGCGGTGAAGTCAGGTTCGTCATCGACAATGAGAATTCGGGTGGATCGCATTGAACAGCAATACGCCCCTTGCCAACGACCTTGCAAGCCATCGCTTCGTCACGGTCGAGATTTATCCTTCAGACCTTCATCGTTATCGTCGCACGCACGCCCCCTTCCGGCCGGTTCGCCAACTCAAGCGTGCCTTGGTGCAACTCGATGATTTTGCGCGATACCGAAAGCCCCAAGCCCGTGCCGACCCCCGTCGGTTTGGTCGTAAAAAAGGGATCGTAGAGTTTCCCTGCGTTCTCCTCACTGATTCCGGTGCCCGTGTCATCAATCTCGATCCGCACCACTGAGTCTCCGGCCCGCAGATGACCCGCCGTCCTCAATCCCTCGTCACGCCGGACATCTTCAAGCGTGGTCGCGTAGGTCCTAAGCGTAATCTCGCCTCCATCCGGCATTGCATGGGACGCATTGATCATCAAATTCACCAAGACCTGTTCCAACTTGGTGGTATCCAGCTTCACTTCCGGCAAACTTTCAGAGAGCTCTTCGATCACCCTCACCCGTGCCTTCTTCAACTGATATTCCACCAAGGCATGAGAATCCCGGACGACCTCGTTGAGGTCCTTGGGTTCGAGCGACAACTGACGGGCGGATGAGAAGTCGACCAGGCCTTTGACAATCTTCTTGGCACGGTCGATTCCACGCTTCATCCGTTCAATCGTCTCACGTCCCTTTTCATCGTCCTCCGGAATCTTCCGCGCCAGAAGCTCGAGGCCCATGCCGATCATCGCCAGCGGATTCTTGACCTCGTGGGCCACGCCCGATGCCAATCGGCCTACCGACTCCATTTTTTCTGCCTGAATCAGTTGCTCCTGCGCTTGCTGCAGCTCCACGTTGGCGCTCACCAGTTCGTCGTTCAACTGGCGGGTCTCCTCTTCAGCCCGCTTGCGGTCGGTGATGTCCGTTGAAATACCCCCCACCGCATGGATCTTGCCATCGATATCCCTGAGCGGAAACCGCGCCGTCACATACCAACGCGGCTCGCCTTCCACGTAGAGCTCCTCATCCATCTGCAAGGCCTCGCCTGCCTCCATCACCTTCAGGTCATTCTCCCGGAACTTGTCGGCAAACTCGCGATCTCCGATGAACTCGTGATCCGTCCGCCCCAGCACATCATCACGGTCGATTCCAAACAGCTCCTCATAACCGCGATTGACCATCAGATAGCGACCTTCGAGATCCTTCAGATACACCACTGCCGGACTGTTATCCATCATCTCCTGAAGCCGCTGCTCCGTCTCTAACAGAATCTGACGAGCACGCCGTGTCTCCGTCACATCACGGTCCATTCCCACAATACCCCACGACCTCCCATCCGGATCGAGCAGAGGAACCTTGGTCGTCACCATATCACGGATTTCTCCATCGTGGGTTTTGAAACGCCACTCGCGATTCAGAATCGGCGTGCCACTGGCAAGGATCTCGAGCTCTTCCGCCGCTCCCTGTTCGACGACCGATTTCGGGAAAAAGTCTGCCGGAGTCTTGCCGAGCATCGCCTCGGGCGACTTCGCGCCCACCCAATCCGCCATCGCCTTGTTCACCACCAGATAGTGCCGGCCCGGATCCCGCACGAAGATCCTGTCCGGGAAGCTGTCGATCAGCGATCGCAGGACATTGCGCTCACGTTCGAGCGTGTTTTGTGTTTCGACCAACTCCGTAACGTTACTCGACATCCCAAAGGTCCCGATGATCGTTCCGTGCCGATCACGGAAAGGCATTTTGGTCGTCAGCACCCAACCCTCCTTCCCGTCCGCGAAGGTTTCATGCTCGACGAAACCGCTTATACCCTTCCCGGTTTCAATGATCTTCTTCTCATCGGCCAGCGCCGAGTCCGCATGCACCTTGTCGAAAAAGTCATGATCCGTCTTTCCTTCAAGATCCGCCGGATGGGCAAATCCGAAACTCTCCGCCGTGCTCTGGTTCACCATCAGGAACCTCGACTCCAGATCCTTGAAATAAATGTTCGATGGAATGTGCTCCATCAGCGTTTCAAAATAGTGATCCAGGAGCCTGTGACGGTCCTTGATCTGCCTGAGCTCGGAACTGAGCTGCTGGTTCTGATTCACAAGCCGCTCCGCAAGGATCTCGGACTCACGGTTGGCATCGCCCGCCTTACGCCGGTGGTTCCAGGAAAGCGCTGCGATCGCCAAAATCGAAACACCTCCGGCCGCCACCCTTGCCACTGGTGCCGCTTCCATCACCATCAGCCACATCACCCCGAGGATCCCCGAGAAGGCAAGAGCCACCCTCAGGGTCTGCTCGTTGCCCCGTGTCCGCCGACTTGATCCTGCCTCTTCCTCATCCATTGACCCGTTTCTCCGAAGAGAACACGGTTAGAGGCGGGGTGTAAATCTTCCTTTCCTCGACAGCTTCACCGAACCACCACGGGAGTGCCCACCTTGACCTTCTCGTAGACCGTGGGCACCGCCGCACGCAGACCACGAATGCAGGCATGGGATGCCGGGTAGCGTCCTTTGGGAATCGGCCCAATGTGGTGACCAATGCCATCCCAGGTCAGGCGCATCCAGTACGGCATCGGCGCACCGACGAACTTGCCCCCTTCCGGCACCGCTGCCGGCGTCTCCTCACCGTAAATCCGGTTACCATCGGCATCGTAGACCTTGCCGTAGGCATTCGAAGCCTTGTCCACGATCTTCTCAAGAATCACATACTCTCCCGGAGGCGTCGGGCGACTCGATGTTCCACTAGAAATGGGGTAGTCCATCGCGACATCCTGACCGTTCATCAGAAATGCCCGCTGCATGTTGAGGGAAACCACGATCCGGGCATTCGCAGGTCCGGTGCGGGCGAGCACCGATTCATCCCGCCAGACCTTCATGTTTTTCGGATAATCCTTCTCAGCCTTGAAGTGATCGTAAGTCCCGGGCTCGTAGGGATTGAAATGCTGGCCATCCCTAATCGGCTTCCCGTCGGGGCCGTAGGTCACGCTATTTCGATCCGCACAGCTTGACAGCAGGACGACCAGAAGGCAGGCAAGAATGCCGAATGGCTTGAGAATCAATTTCATCTGAGCACTAGGACGACGGGTCTATACTTGAGGATTCCCGCAGGCGCAACCCCCGGGATCGCGGGTTATCACGGAAAAATGGCGACTCCCGACCCATCACTTCTCCAGCGCATCCGCCCGTTTCTGCAGGGATTTCGCAGCAGCCTCGTTGCGATTCTCAGAAAGCCAGATCTCGGCCAAGCGTCTCATCGCCGCCGCCATTTCCAGGCGGGCCTCAGCGGGATAGGCCTTGATCGCCGCACGCAGCCGATCTTCCGCCGGGCGCACCGCTCCATCCTCCAGCAAGCACTCCGCAAACTCCCTCAAGAACTCCGGCTCAGTCGCGGGACCATCGACTCCGGAAAGCGATTCGGCTTCACGGAAAAATCTCGCCGCTCCAGCACGCGTTTCCGGATCACGCCGTGTCGCGATCGCCAACTGCACCGCAATCCCCGCCTCGTCCGGATGATCATAAAGACCTTTTTCTAACAACAGCCGTGCCTCCCTCACCTGTCCTGCTTCCAGAAACTCCTCCGCCAGGGTCACGAACTCATCCGCATCTCCTCCGCGAATCTTGAGGAGCTCCGCCGCATGGGGACGCGCCTCGTCGGCCTTCTCCTTCCGCCGATAAAGTTTCGCCAATGCCTGGTGTGCCAGCGCCTGCCGCGGGTCGATCTTCAGCACCTCTTTGAGAACATGCTCGCCCTCATCCATCCGCTCCGCCGCCAATAGAAGCACCCCCAGCCTGACCCTCAACTCAAGCGACGCAGGCGCGGCCTCGGCATGGAGTTCAAGCATCTCCACCGCCTGAGCCATGCGCCCCGATTTCCGAAAATACTCACTCGCCGCCCGCGCCAACTGAGGATTCGCCGCGTTCCGCCGCATCGCCCGCCCGAAGATGCCGTCGAGCTTCACCCTCGCCTCAGGATCGTCAGCAGGAAAAAGCGTGCGCGCCATCTCCGCACTCGCCAGCGCAGCTTCGACCCCATCCGCCTCACTCACTTGATCAAACATGGCGAGAGACTGCTCCCTCATGCCCCGCTGTTCGTAGAGGCGGAACAGCCGACGATTGATCGCCAGACTGCCCGGCGAAAGCAGTAGCGCACGCTCCAGAACCTCCGTCGCCAGTCTCGCCGCGAGGTCATCGTTCGGCGCGGCTTGCCGCAGGTAGTCGGCGTAGGCCACCTGAGGCCCCACCTCATCCGGATGCCTTTCAGCAAACTCGCGGTAAAGCGTCGCCGCCCCCTCCAGATCGCCCTCGACAAAGCGCCGATCCGCCACCCGCCTGACAAGAGGCTCCGCATCCGGATCCGCCTCAAGCGCCGACTCGAACCATGACATCCCCTCATTTCCCCGTGCCTCCTCCAGCACACCGCGCGCAAAGTCCACCCTCGGATCCGCCGCCAATGGCAGTCCCAAGATCAGCATCCCTAACCCAACTCGCCGCATGCCACCATCATTCCCAGCACCTTGCGGAAAACAAGATCGACCTTTCCCGCTACCGGCAAATACTCCGCTGCGATGGCCGTCGCCGAACCCCAAAAGGAGCTCCGCTTCACCCGCGCCGCCCAAGCCGTCCCCTTCTGGATCGCCGCCGCCGTCTTCGGCATCACGACGATCATCCTGCTGGTTCTTCTTTTTTACCGATCCGAGAACCCCGCCCTGCCCCATCCGCTCTGGGCCATCATTCCCCTGACCCTGAGCTGGCTCTGCATCCGGATCGCCATCCGCTGCACCAAACACGCCTACCTGATTCTCTCCCCTCTGGGCGTCGAGATCTTTCCCTTCTTCAAACCCGCCAGCGGCATGCAGATGATCCCCTGGAGCCAGATCACGGAAATCGAAATTGGCGAACACGTCATCACCCTCCACTTTGCCGAGGACCAAAGCAGCGGCATCCATCTTGCCCTTTCCCCGATCGAAAAATCCATCCGCCCGCTCCTCGTCCGGGCTCTCGAAGGCCGCCTTGCCACTTCACAAAAATAGGGACCTTCCCGTCCGGCACACCGCCACATTTCCATCTCAAACCTTTGCCTCTCCGCGTCTTTGCGGTTCAATTCCCACCCTCACCCATGCGCCCACCCTCACTTCAAATCCTCTCCGTCGAAGAAGCCTTCGGCCAAAACAGCTGGCACTGCGAACCCGTCGAAGGCAAAGACGTCCTGCGCGCGGTCTTCACCGGTCACCACACGCGCATCGAACTCATCGCCCAGGCCTACACCCCGATGAATGCCCTCGCCATCATCGGTGAAATGCCACTGCCGCTCGATGACGATCACCAACCCGCGCTGCTCGAACTGCTCACCCGCGCCAACAAATCCCTCAACCTCGGCGGTTTCGAATTCGACCTCGACCGCTCCCGCCTCGTCTTCCGCATCACCAACGTTTTCGAGAAAGAAAAGTACGACGCCGACATCATCACCTCGATGGTCCACTGCACCGTCGCCGAACTCGATCGCATCGCCCCCTACGCCACCACCGTCGTCCGCACTCCCGACGACCTGCTACCCGATCTCGACATCCAGCTGCTGCTGATGCGCGAAGACTTCATTCCACCCGTCCCGGGCGACGAAGATGATCTGCCGTGAAAATGAAAGCCGCCACGATGAAACCAATCCTCTCCATTCTATTGCTGCTCACTCCCATCAGCGCATTTTCCGGTGAAATTCTCGAAAGGGATCTCGAGAACCGCAAGCACATCACCTCCTGCGCACTCGAAAGCAAGGTATCCCACCCCGCCGAGGCCTGGGAGCTGACCCTCGAATCCGGCTACACCTGGAACGTCGGTTCGAATACTTCCATCGATTACGAGATCGTTCCCACCCAGCTCACTCTCCGCACTCCTACCCACCTGACCTGGTGGGAGGATGAAAACGGAGCACGCCTGATCGTCCGCGGACGCTTCTCGCTGATGATGGAAACCATCACCGTCGGCCCCGAATCCTACTACCTCGGCATCTCCGGCGCCCCCTCCGTCGAGTACTGGTTCGCCGATGCCAAGACTTCCATCTTCTTTTCCATCGGCGGCGGCGTCGGCCTCACCGATTCCACCCGCATCCCCGGCGGCCAGGGTCAGGACTTCACTCTCAATTGGTTCACCCAGCTCGGCTTGCGCCGGGAGATCGCCAAAGACCTCTCACTACTAGTCGGAGCGTACTTCGTCCACCATTCCAATGGCGGCCAGACCAACCCGAACCCCGGCATCGACGCCCTCGGCTTCACCGTCGGACTCGGTTGGCAATTCTGAAGACTGCCATGCAACTTCCCTACCTGCTTTCATCGACAATCCCCCCGCTTGTTCTGCTCACCGTTCTTCTGAAATACCACCAGCGTCGGAAGCTGCCTAAGACGCTTTTGCTTGGAAGTGTTTTGATGCCCCTCCTTCACATTCCCCAGGCCATCCACATGGTCGTCGGCACCCAGCAGGTTCAGGACTGGCTCTTCCAGATTTTCCCCGAAGCCAACAACCCCTACAGCTCGGCTGGCACAACGATTCTGATCGACCAGGTTCGGGTCGGAGAGCTTTATTCCAGGCTGTTTTCCTTGAGCTTCTCACTTCACAGCGTCGCCCTGTTCTTCTTTGGAATGGGCATCTTTTTCTTCGCAAAGAAAGAGATCCTCCGCCACCATGAGAAGACCCTCCACCAGACACCTTCATGATGGATTTCGACATCTATCGATCCCTTGGCTCCCTATTCACCCTCTCGGGATACATCGGTAGCGCACTCCTCGCACTCGGGTGCTGGAAGTGTTTTGTTCTTACCAAAAGTAAAACCTTCCTCGTCGTCGTGATCAGCATCGGCCTCAGTCTCCTCACCAGCGCGTTCTGGTTGATCCTCAACCTGATTCACACCGTATTCCCCGCCAGCCAGGACTTCGTTTATCGGCTCTACGACAATGCATGGCTCACTCAGGGCCTGTGGTATCTGGCCACCATCACCAACATCACCATCTTCAGCGCGCTCGCATGGGAGTTTACTACAAGACTCAAAACATTACCCGTCACAAGGACCTAAAAAGCTCAGCCCCGTTTCTGATCGCTTTTTCTCTGGCATCCTTGCGCGAATCTCTGGTCTCTTCCCGGCATGTCGGACGCTCCTTTTGAAGCCCCATCGATCCAATCGATCGCTGAGCTTTTCCCTGCATTCGATATCGATCACCTGATCGCCCAAGGCGGCATGGGCGCCGTCTACAAGGCGCGACAACGCTCACTTGATCGCGACGTCGCGATCAAGATCCTGCCGCGGGAAATGGGGGCCAATCCGCAATTTCGGACTTCCTTCGAAGCCGAAGCCAAGGCGATGGCGAAAGTCACTCACCCCAACCTCATCACCATCTATGACCACGGTGATGTCGAAGGATTGTTATTCATTGTCATGGAGTATGTTCCGGGAAAATCCCTCTACTACTCCGCCCACATGAAGAAGGTTGATCCACGGCAGGCGGTCGAACTCGTCATTGGGATCTGTCGGGGAATCGGGCAGGCCCACGAACACGACATCGTCCACCGCGATCTCAAGCCCGCGAACGTGCTGCTCACGCCGAAACGCGAACCCAAGATCGGCGACTTCGGTCTGGCAATGGCTGCCGGCCATCAAGGCGAGGGTCTCGCCATGGGCACGCCCGGCTACATCGCCCCGGAAGTGATCCAGCAACCGGAACACGGCGATCAACGCTCCGACATTTTTGCCATCGGCGTCATTCTCCGTGAGCTACTTACCGGAATCCCTCCCGAAACCGATCCAACGGCGCAAACCAACATTTCAGACTCCCGACTCCAGGAAATCTGCGCCAAAGCCAGCCACGCCGACCCGGCCGAACGATACCAATCCGCCAACTCACTGGCCGCTGACTTGAAATCATGGCTTCAGCTCCAAGAAGCTCCGTCGGAAAATTCATCCCCGAAACCAAGCCCCGTCACCGACCACTCGGCAAGCCACTCTCTGGGCCGCAATTTGGCAATCATCGTCGTGCTGCTCGCCGCCATTTTCGGGGCATGGAAGTTGCTTGAGCGGAAAAAAATGGCCACCGCCTTGGCCAAGGAAGTCGCCGAAGAAAAAGCCGCGCGCGCCAAGGCCCAGAAGCTGCCGCCAATCGTCGTCACGCCGCCCAAACCGACCCCGCCCGCCTTTCCCATCGAACCAACGGAGCCAGTCGAACCGGTGGCACCCGAACCTCCGCCGGTCGTCGACACCCAACCGACTGAAACGCCTGCCCAGTCCCTGCTCCGGCTCCGCGACAAGCTCAATGCAGGTGACTTCAGCGAACTCCCTGTCGGCACACTGACCAAGGATGACTCGCACTACTTCTTCGTCACCAGAGCGACCTCCTGGCAGTCGGCAAGCCGGATGGCGAGAGCCTTCGGCGGCCACCTCCCTTTATTGACCGATGATGAGCTCCGGACATGGTTGGCCGAGGCCATCCCGAGCGACTCCACCACCACTTCCGAAAAACAAGCCGCATGGATCGGAGCCTCACGCACCACGCCCGAACAATGGCAGCAGGTGAGTGGACGACCATGGCCACTCGGATCACCGCCGACCGGGACCGGCAAGTTCGCCGCAATCGACATCCACGGCAAGATTCACGCAAGAGCCAAGGAAACCAACCACCCCTTCTTCATCCAATGGCATCGCGACGGCTCCAACCCGACCCGAATTCGCGAACTCCTGACCGCCAGCGGGGCATCGCAGCAAAGCGGTCAACCGTTTTTCCCGCCTGGCATCGAAGACCTCGGCGACCGCCGCTTCCTCGTCGTCGAAGAATCGCACCCCTACTCGACGGCGGTCGAACTCGCCAAACTCGGCGGCGGCAAACTGATGAGCGCGGCCACCGCCGAAGAAGCCGATTGGCTCGAACAGCGCGTCAAGAATCTCGTCGCCCCCGACGGCCTCTGGCTCGGTGCCAATTTCACCGAGCCCCTCTGGAACTGGAATGACCTCCAACCCTGGACCTTCGCCCGCTGGTCGCCTTCCTCAACCCCGGGCAGCGGTGACGCCCTACTCATCAAACCGAAATCAGGCTGGGCACCCGCCGGTCAGGACAGCATCGCATCCGGATTCGTCATCGAGTGGAGCGACGAAGCCGAGCCCACACCGGCATCGATCGTCGATCTCGACCTGCTCGCCGCGCGTGCGAATGACCTGCTCAAGGGACTCGACAAAACTCGCCGCAAAGCCGCCGCCGAAAACTCGGAAGAGTATCTCTGGAAGCTGGATGTCTGGCTTCGCCGTCGCGGAAACAACACGGAGATCACTGCTTGGACCCCCCGCGTTCTGAAGATCAAAGCCGCCGTCAAGGATGACCGGCTTCCCGCGGATATCCCGGAAAAGCCCGATGCCACCTACCCCGAACCGCTTTGGGAAATCGCCCGCTTTTACCTGAACAAGCAAAAGGTCATCGACCTCCGCTTCATCACCAAGGCCGAAGCCATCCGCGACTCCTACGTCAGCCGCCTCAAGGAAGAAGCCCAAGCCGCCGAGGACATTGGTCAGCGCGAAGCCGCCCTCATGATTTCCGAAAAAGCCGCGGCCGCCGAAGACATCGAAGCCTGGGTCGAATCCTTCGGCTTCACCAGCGGTTGAAGCGACCGCTCTTTTCTCTGGCCTACCACCTCTGGTCTCTGGTCTCTTCCGCGCATGTCCGAAGCCGAAGCGACGCCCCAAGAACCCCAGTCCACCGAAGCCGAACTCATCGCCGTTCGTCGCGGTAAACTGGCGAAACTTCGCGACCTCGGTGTCGATCCCTTCGGCCAGGCCTTCGAAACCACCCATACCCCCGCCGAGCTGCGCGCCAGTTTCGAAGAAGGCCAGCAGGTCAAGGTCGCCGGCCGCATCACCGGCCTGCGCAACATGGGCAAGTCCTGCTTCTTCCACATCGCCGACGTGCTCGGCAACATCCAGGGCTTCATCGCCGTCAAGAAACTTCCTGAAGACCAGCTCGCCATCTTCGAATGCCTCGACCGCGGCGACTGGCTCGGCATCGAAGGCGAAACCTTCATGACCCGCACCGGTGAACCCACCGTCAAAGTCGAGAACTTCACCATCCTTTCCAAAGCCCTGCGCCCGATGCCCGACAAGTGGCACGGCGTCGCCGACCGCGAACTGAAGTACCGCAAGCGCCACCTCGACCTGATGTCGAACGAAGAAAGCGCCGCGATCTTCGTCACGCGCTCGCAAATGGTCGCCGCCATCCGCGACTTCTTCCACGCCCGTGGCTACCTCGAAGTCGAAACCCCGATGCTTCAAAGCGTCGCCGGTGGCGCCGCCGCGCGCCCTTTCGAGACGCATCACAACGCCCTCGGCATGCCGCTCACCATGCGCATCGCGCCCGAGCTTTTCCTCAAGCGCCTGCTCGTCGGTGGCTTCACCAAACTCTTCGAACTCAACCGCAACTTCCGCAACGAAGGCATCTCGCGTCGTCACAACCCGGAGTTCACCATGCTCGAAGCCTACCAGGCCTTCGCCGACTTCGAAATCATGGCGGAGCTGGTTGAAGAAATGACCTGCTTCCTCGCCGAGAAATTCTGCGGCGGCCTGCAAATCGAGCACAAGGACGAGAACGGCGAAGTGCTTCGCACCATCAACCTTGCCCGTCCCTGGAAGCGCGCCAACTACCACGACCTCGTCAAGGGCGTCGCCGGTGAAGACTTCTTCGACATCACCCCCGAGCAACGCCGCGCCAAGTGCGACGAACTCGGCGTGCAGCTTTCCGAAAACATGGAGGACTACGAAGTCATCCAGCAAGTCTTCGAAAAGAAGGTCGAGGAACACACCTTCGATCCCTGCTTCGTCACCCGCGTCCCCAGCGAGCTCATCCCGCTCGCCAAGGTCACGCCCGGCGGCAAAACGGTGGAAGTCTACGAACTCATCATCAACGGCCAGGAGATCTCCCCCGGTTACTCCGAGCTCAACGACCCCGACGTCCAGAAGGCCCGCCTCGAACACCAGGCCGGCGGCGAAGAGGAGCAGAAGATCGACTACGACTTCATCGAGACCCTCGAACACGGTATGCCCCCTGCCGGCGGCATCGGCATCGGCATCGACCGCCTCATCATGATGCTCACCGGTGCCCCGACCATCCGTGACGTGGTGCTATTTCCGTTGTTGAAGAAGAAGGAATAGGATCGTTCCCATCCTCTTTGCCTTCAACCATCGTCAAGGTCCTTGACGATGGTTGAACCGTAGGAAACAGGCAGGGCGCTCCCCGAGAATCTCAAGGCTCGCGCCGTCGTTGCGCAGTGCGTGACTTTTCGCTGCAGACTGATGGAGCTGCCACTCGCCGGATTCAGAAAGCGTCAGCACTTCGTGCCAGACCAGAAGGTCTTCAGAGCACTCCATGATCAGCTCCCCGGACACGGGCGGAACCAATGCCCCGGGAAGCTCCACAGCCCACGAGCGGGCTCCCCTTTGAAGCACGAGCGACTCGGATCCCGTCTCAAAAACGCTGCTCCAATTCCGCGAATCCGAAGCGCTTCCTACATACGGCCACAACTGGCTGGTCTGCCGCAGATCGAGCAGATAGTGCTCGGTCCCACCACCGACAATCTGCGAACTCACATGGAGATAGGGAAGGTTGCCCCGAAAGGAATAGTTGTATCGATTCGAATTTTCCGGCCGACGAAGTTGAACCAGCAAGCGAGGATTCGTCGGATCCTTCAGTCCGTAGAATGTCCAGCCGACATCGCTGGCAAGCACCATCAAATCGTCTCCAATCAACTCGGCCGCATATCCAAAATTCCGCTCGTCCGGGCTGAGCTCACCACTGAGTGTCCACAGCAAATCTCCGCTCTCTGCCGAGTATCCAAAGAGCGAACTATACGTGGGTGGGTAGACCTTGTCAGGCAGGTGAACGATCAGTAATTCATCATTCTGAAACATGTATTCACCGAAGAGGTGCGCATTGGGATTTCCCTCGGGGGCCCATATTGTGTGCCTGAAACGTTCATCCTGGATTCCATACTGCGTGATTGCCCCCCGGCCATCAGAAGTGCCCGGGGATGCGATCCATAGGTATTTCCCATTGTTCACCATTCTCTTGCCGAAATTCCATTTCACATCGGCTGGAGGGCGAATCGTTTTCCGCAGAAGGGAATTGCCGAGATCGTAGCGCCTCACTGATCCGGCGCGCGGGCGAGTGGATTGATCGGCCCCAATTCCTGGAATACCCACCCAGATCCGATCACCGCTGATCGTGACGTCGGACCCGAAATTATCGATGGCATAAACACCCTTCCAATAGTGTACCGGAGCTTCGGGGAACTGGGGTTTGAACACGATGAGTTGCGGAGCCAGCCCGGAGGCCAAGGTGGGGCCATAGATCGGAGCCGTCCTGATCGCCAACCAGTCTTCGGCAGCTCCCACAACATGGAAGGCCACCGGATTGTCCAGCGGAACCACCGGATAATGCGTCTGAAATTCGATATCGCTCGACCACCGCAACGAATCCAAACTGGGCAAGCCAGCGTCCAGATGATTCGCGACCCAGCCGTCGCCGAGAGCATGGATTCCCTCGACTTTAGGGAAAGGGATTCGTGTGAGGCCTTCGAGCGGAAGGTAATCGTCGTCACGAAATTCCACCACCGACCTCCGAACACTCGTCACTCCTCCACCCTGAATCGTCACTTCGATCTGCACCTCACCATCCGTTTTCGGCGTCCCGTCATCTACCAGCATCAGGGGGAGGTAGGCACTCGTTCTGCCAGCCGGGATCACCACCGCCGCTCCGCCCCCCTGCCATCTGGATGACATCTCCGCATCGGGAGCGACCAAACTTGCCTCGACCGTCAGATCAAACGGGGCCGCCTCATTCAATCGCACCGCAATCCCACCTTCTCCCTCGCGATGGTCGTCGGCGACCTCCACTCCGGGCAGAAGCTTGTCCAACTCGAAATGGGCCAGTTCGAACCTTTCTCCATTTTCAAAGGAAGCGATGACGCTGCCGTCTTCGCCCGAAAGGCTCCGAAGGTAGGTAATTTGATAGAGGTGATCCGGAAGGCTGCATGAGCTACCGCCCTGCCACTCACCGCTTCGCGCATCAAACACATCGAGCAAGATCTTGCCACCCTCCACGATTCTCGCCGCGACCACCTTGCCATTCGTTACGATTACTTTCTGGAATTCTGAAGCTTCCGAACCGGGCGACTCGAGAAATACGTGACTCGGCACTCCGACGGGACCTGACTCCGACGTCCCACTCAGGTCACAAACCACGACCCGCTCGCCATGCAAGACGAGAAACTCCCCGTCGGTATCCAACTTCGGTTCACCAATCCACGGTTTTCCCTTAAGAATTTGCCCCACCAGGTTTCCGGTCGTTCTGGAATACAATCTGACTTCGTTGGAGTGACCGAGTTCGACAATGAATCGGCTGGTGTAGCGGAAATCCGCTCCCGTCCTTTTGGTCGTGATCCTTCTCGAACCCGGGCCGCCATCCCAGGTCGCCTCCCACGCGCCCTCGAGCTGGTAGAGTTCTTCATAGAGAAAGGCATCGGCATCCACGGCATGATTCGTGTAATAGACTCCATCGTCCCTCCTGTGAATCGCGGTATCCGTGGCCCCATCATACACGGTCGCAACCTCGGGGTAGCTGGTCTCAACCACCAACAGTGTGCCTCTCGACGAATCCTTGATGGTGGCGACGTCAAATGAGTCCATCGTGTCCTCGACCCATACCGCACTTGGCATCCATGATCCTCCTCGCAAGGGTTTTCGGAAGACCTTTGGCTGGCGGACGCTGTAGTCGAAGCCGACGTAGCGGTTCGTCTGAATCAGGAAGCCTCCCGAAAGCGCGGTATCTCTCGGCCCGACGGAATCCCTCCACAGCCAACTTTCAGTATAGCCAATATTAGAAATTTCGGACCCCTTGATCACACAAGGCCTCACCGGATCAACGATGTTGAGGATCCCTGAGGATTCGGTGAGCGTCACCTCGAACCATTCATCCGGCTCGATCTCCTGATCTCGCTGCAGCACCGCTTCGACCGTCCGACTCACCTCACCTTCGGCGAAGCGAACCTGTCGGGGAAACGGCAAAAAATCTTCTCCTTCGATCGCGGTGCCTGAACCCGTGTCGATCACGACCGTCATCTCTCGGCTGGCCGGTCGGTCGAGTTGAAGATGCAAGCTCATCAACCCGTCGGCCTCCGGTGTTGCAGTTGTTTCAAAAGTCAGGCTTGCGTCTGAATCAATCGAATAAGGTATGCTGAAGGCAAGCTCCCCATCTGCGGAGGGTCCGCTTCTTAACAGCCACAGGCGCCCGCTGCGCAAGGCATAGGGAAGTCCGTAGCGATTGGACCCCGCCATCGGACGCAGGCCGATCCCGCGACCCTCCACCTCCGTAAGCTTCATTCCGTCTCCCGAAAAGACATGGGTCTCTTGACTTCCCACAAAGGCATGCCAACGGCCGTCGTCACTCGCGCCAATCAGCATCCTATTTGATGCGGGAGCCTCAACAAGTCGAACCTCACCCTCAAAACTTCCCGAATCCACATCGAAGAATCCGACGAAAAACGTTTGGCCGCTCATCCCTTCTTGAATGGGGACAAGAACCGTCCTCCCAAAGCCTGAGGGTTCCACGGAAGAGTGCATGGTCCTCCGTCCCTCGGGAAAATCAAACTGCTTCACTGTTCCCGCCTTAAGATCGACGGAAACGAAAACACTTGTTTCGACGAAGGGAAAGTAAGCCAGCACATCATCGCCGTGCCAGGCCCTCCCATACCCGTGCCAGCTTGGACCAGGATCGGGTTCCTTGACTCCATCAGGCAGTGCGATTGCAGGTAGCGGGTCCATGTTCTCGGCATCCCATTGGTAGAAGGCAGCTTCTGGACCGGGCACGAAGACCACGAGCCGGCCATGCCGGAGCGAGGTGAAGGTCTCGCTGATATTACCGTCCGGCATCGTTTCCAGGCCGACCAGACGTCCGTCGGGAACCTCCCATGTCATGACCACCAGCTTCCAACCGATCCAGAGACCATCCCGCTTGACACGTGCCCTGCACAAAGCCGCCAGACGATCACCGTCGGCGACAGGATTACGGTCAAAGTTCTCAATGAATAGATTGTCCCCGTTGCCGGACGGGTCCGGGAGATCGTCACGGGGCACCTCCAAAGAAAGAAGCTCTTCGCCCGATTCGGTATCAAGGACTCTGATCACCTTGTAGCCGAACCGCATTGCAAGCCAGCCGTCCCCGACTGCTCCGAACTGATCCACAGTGTGACTGCCATCAAATCCCGAGTCCCGCAATGGCTCCGGCCAATCAGCCCAGCCCGTTGCGGTGAGAAGACCAATTAAGACCAATGACCTGAGGAGAGAGTACATTGCTGCGAGAAATCGATGGCGCTTCGGACAATCCTATGACTCCCCCCGAGAAGCGAGGGGAATTATCAATGTCAGCGCTGAGATCGGCGGAGATCGAAATCGTTCCGACCGCCATGCTTCAGATAAAAAGCCGACCCGTTAGATCCTGATCTTCCTGATCTCGGAAGGTGACAAGCAAGTCCTGCTGAAATGCAACTCCTTCAATCGCAAGCGCTGCGGCGAAATGCTCGGGAACCGTGGCAGCCACAGGTCGTTCGGCAATGAACCACTGAAAGCGATCACTCTCCAAGAGGGCGATGCTCAACTCGGAAATCGTTCCCTACGTCATCGCGGGTAGAGGCCAACGAGCAAAACCGTTAGATTCCCATTGTTCGGCAACATAAATAATCTGGACCGCAAGACTTTCAGGTTTTTCCTCTGGCTCAGTTCAACCACCCCAGCACCCCATGAAGCCTGTCTCCTGCACCGCTCCGACCGTGGAGCGCCTTTCCGAGTTTCTTCCAGCTTACGAATTCGAGTTCCTCATCGCTGAAGGAAGCACAGGGGCCATTTACAAGGCTCGCCAGCGTTCCCTTGACCGTGACGTTGCCATCAAGATCCTCCCTCACGGGCTTGGTAGCGACCCACACTTCCGTGAAGCCTTTGAGTCCAAAGCCAAGGCCATGGCCCGGCTTTCCCACCCGAACTTGATCAAGGTCTTTGACTACGGTGACGCTGACGGATTGCTCTACAAAGTCATGGAGTATGTGCATGGCAAATCCCTCCACCATTCCTCCTACGGCCACCGAATTGAAATTCATCAAGCCGTGGAGATCGCAATTGCTGCTTGCCAGGGGATCGCCCACGCCCACGCAAACGGGATCGTCCACCGCAACATCAAGCCCACCAGCATCCTTCTGACGAAAAAATGTGAACCAAAGATCGGTGACTTCGGAGTTGCTCGCCCGAGCAACTCTCCCGGCGAGAACATTTCATCGGACCCGAACGGCTACGCGGCCCCGGAAGCAGGGGGTCATTCTACGGAAGATGACCCACGCTCAGATATTTACTCCATAGGGATCATTCTGAAGGAATTGCTCACCGGCATTCATCCGAATGCTACGGGCTTCGACCAAGCAGTCCTTGGAGATCCGCGACTGGCAAAGATCTACGCCAAAGCCACCGCCGCCGATCCCGCCATGAGGTACCCGACCATCAGCGATTTTCTCCAGGCTCTTGAAAGCTGGAGTCAGCCAAGACTGATCACCTCCTACCGCCCAGCTCCTCGCCCCGCTCCTCCGGCACCGGTCAAAGCCAAGCAGGTCAATTGGGCACTCTTGCAGAATCTCGCAGTCATTTCCTTCCTCCTCGTCGCCATCGCCTTCACCTGGAATCTCTACCAAAGGAAGGAAGCAATCATTGCCGAACAGACCAGAGCTGCCTCTGAAGCTCAGGCAAAATCGGCAGCAAGCATGAGCAGCGCTGCAACCCCTTCGACACCGGCCACCCTGACAGCCTCGAATCGCAACTGACCCGAACTAGCCACCCGAGCCCGTCGCCACCGGGCGGAAATGCAATCGCGATTGCGTGGCCGGCCCGAAGTTCGGTAGCAAGCTGTGGAAGGTCTCCGTCCCATCACCGTGGTCGGTGATCGAGTCGACGTGCTCCAGCAAGGTCGTCGGAGTCCAGACCCGCAGATCTTCCGAAACCTCGAAGTGGTGCGACCAGTCGGACTGCCCAGCGGTTCGGCGAAGATTCAGTCGCACCTTTCCATCAACGAAGTCGAAACTCATCGCCGCCCCTTGATCAAAGATCTTCGGATGCGTGCCCATGCTCAACTCAAGGAAGTTGCTGCGCCCGTCGTGATCCGCATCGTCATCCGGTCCGGAATCTTGCTCGTCTGCGGCGAAGTAGCCATCCCGCCACTCCTCGTAGCCGACGGGAAGGAACGAGAGCGTGAGTCGATAGTCCGGCGAAGCGACCGATGATGAAGTATCGACCGCAAGTCGAAGTTCCTGTCCGGCGACGAGATCGAGCGAGATCTCATTCAAGCCTTCTGTAAGGCAGCGGAGCCGATCGATCTGGCCTCCGGAATAGGCCGAAACCCAAATCGCACTTTCGGCGAGGATTCCAACTTCAAGGCGACCTGCCGACGGGGCAATCCAACGGTACCACCGCGAACGGTCGGGAGGGGAATTGAAGTGCAGCGGCTCGCCTTGTTCATGGGATCCTCCCGTCAGGGAATCGTCACGCCGGACTTCAAAAGCGGAACCCAGCTCAACCGGCTGGTCGAACAGGTCCCCACGCGGTCCGAAGAGAACCTTGATCTCAAATGCTCGCCCAATTCGATCACCAGCGGAAATGCGGTAGCGGTGACCTCTTTCCACCCGGAATCGGCCAGAGTTGGGAACGACTTCGCCAAGCTCGACGAGCTCAGCGATTTCCTCCGCATCATGGAAGATTGCCGCCCACTCACCGCTTCCAGTCTCAAACCCAACCAGCCCGTCGCGCGGTGCCGTCCAATGCCACCACAGTGAACGGTAGCGGTTGGTGGGCTGAATGATGACCGGCTCTCCAGCTTCGAGTCCGGCACCGCGACTGGTGGACACGATCAATCCAGGTTCTGCGGGCAGCTCGAAAGCATCCGCGAACATGTCGTTTGAAGCACGATCTGCCTCGGTCATCAGAAGAACGACCTCGCCCGTGATCACCCGGTTTGAATAGCGCGATCCAATCGCGAGCTGGTAGCGACTGCCCGCGACGGCCTTGAAACTCCAGGTATCGCTGGCAACCTCTTGCAGCGCGACCTCACCTAACAGCGAAACTTCCGAACCGACTCCGACCCACGGCCTGGCAGCATTCTCACACTCCGTTAGATCGATATCGACCCAGCCGTCCTCAAGAGCCTGCCATTCCCACCACAGTGTATCGGTTCCCATATTCCTCGACTCACCGATTTCGCTACTTGCTCCATTCACCACGATTCGATCCTCAGCCGGCAGCCCGGGTGACAGTAGTCGCCGACCTGCGAAGGCATCGTTCGGCGCCGAAATCGGCTCAAGAATCACCTCGAGTTCTCCCACTCCACCATTTTCCGGCAGCCCATCGACCACGATCAAATAGCTTTCACCAGCCTGCGCCTTCCAAACAAGAAGATCTCCACCATTCCTCGAGACGGAAGCCCTTTTGAGCAATTCATTGATCTCCTCACCTTGATAAATCGCCATTGCAGCCGAAGATTTGCTCCCCGTTCCATCAAGAATCCAGATCCCGTCGGCAGGTGCGGTCCAGCGCCACCACAGCGAGCCACTTCCTGTCCCACCCCCATGATTCGGCTCCATGGACTCTCGAGTCGCTCCGAGCAGGCGTCCGGAAAGCATTGCCGAACTCGTCGTCCCCAGATCACTCAAGCTGAGGAAGGCATCATTCGAAGCATGTTCGCGGCAATCGAAGGAGATCTCGAATCCACCTGCGTCTTCATACGACGGCACGCCAACCGCAATCGAATAGACCTTGCCCGCTTGGACTGAAAATCCGACCTGCTGCTTGCCTGAAGCCTCAAACAGCAACGCACTGTAGGAATCACCTTGATAAGCCGCCAGCCACTCATCACCACTGCCGTTGACTTCGAACACGCAGCTGCCGTCGACCGGCGCCGTCCAGAGATACCAAACGGTCGCCTCCCACGGGGACGAAGCATGCCACGGCTCACCTGCATCCCGCGAAGCCAGACTGAGGTCCCCCGAGGCCGTACCGCTCAGCCCTAGCAGGATCGTGCCCTCCGCGAGCCGGTCGTTTGTTGGAAAGGTGGCGGCTTGCTCGAGCTGAAGCTGAAATTCCGCGCTCACCGAAGAGGACGCCGAAACTGCAATCCGGTATTCCGTGCCCAGCTCCGCGAAAAACCGCAATCGCGTATAATCCAGACCGGTAGCGATGGGAGCGAGTGAAGCAAGCTCGTCTCCGAGATATACCGCCAAATGATAACTCGAGGAATCCATGCCGGAGACTTCAACCGGGCCATTGGCCGGTGCCGTCCAGCGATACCAGACCGAGCCGCCCTGAAAAATGCTCCCGGTATGATACGGCTCACCCTCCTCGAGACTCGCCCCGACCGTTGATACCTCCACGCTCGCCACCGCTCCCGAAAGCTCCTCCGCATCGGCAAAGAAATCGGGGCTGCTTGGCGGAACCACCACCTCATTAACCCGAATCAAGAACGAGAATGGCTGCTCGGAGTCGAGAGCAATCCAATATTCCTGACCCGCCACCACATCAAATTCGATCGGTTCTGTTCCGGAAGCGATCTCGATCAAGGTTCCAAATCCACTGCCCTGATAGACCCCCGTCCGCAGGACCACCCCAAAACAGGACACCTCTGCCCGACCGGTTTCTTCTGCCGTCCACCGATACCACACGCTTGCCGTAGCAGGGCTTCCACCGTGCGATGGTTCGCCCACTTCGGAAGTCGCCAAGACATTCAACCCGGTCGCAAACGCGCCCCATCCGGAATCGAGAGAAAAAGCTCCGGCAAAGTCGTCGTTCGCCGGACTGGCGGGAGCCTCGATAATCTCGAACGAGACAAAGCTTCGCCAATCCAGATACCTGATATCAGAGGAACGCCACTCGAAGGCATAGCTCACTCCCGCTTCCGCCTCAAACCAAAGGTCGCGGAAGGTGCTGCTGGCAATCGAAGTCAGGGATGACAGCTCGTCACCTGTGTAAACGGTCAGCGGTCGAGGGTAGTTCCCTTGTCCGGGCCGGAGTCCGAACACACCGCTTGTCGGTGCCGTCCATGACCACCAGATCGATCCGTCGTAGTCTCTACCCGACTGCTCTGGCTCGAGCGTCGCGCCATACACATTGCCCGCGACCTTGATCCCGACCTCGCTGCCAAGATCCGACCGGTTCGCGAAGCGATTGTTCAGAGGTTCGGCAGGCGAAGGTTTACCGAAAACGTCTTCGAAAAGCTCAACTCGAAAATCGTATCCGACGGTGGACTGGAATCGACTGGTTACTTGGAAAAAATAGCGCCTTCCGGCAGTGACTCTAATGTCACCAGGCACCCCCCCACTGTAGCGAAGATCGGAGAGTTCCGGATCGGGCGAGGTCGTCTCGTAGACGTTGAGCAACAAGCTTCCCCCTCGGACAGTCATCGCAGACCCGAGTTCCATGCTGCGAGGGGCCACCCACTCCCACCACAAGCTATTCGAGGCGGCCCATGGCTCTCCAGGCTCAACGCTGGCAAACGCCGTGTCTCCTTCAAGGACGAGTGAAGAATCCTCAATCAAAATTCGATCCGCGAAATCGTCGTTCACGGAAAGAGCCCCCACTTCGATCCGGAAGTCCATTGCCCCTTCAACAGCCGAGGATCTTATCGAAAACATCAGAACCTCATTCTCGCTTGCCTCAAACAGAACGACTCCACTTCGATTCGTGATTTCTGTTAGGCTATCGACCGCATCTCCACGATAGACACCGATATGAGTGAACAGCCCGGAACCGGAGCCTTCTATCCGAAACACACCGGTGACAGGGGCGGTCCATGCATACCAGATCGAATTGCGTGCTGACGTTGAGGAGAGCGGCTCGCCCTCCTCAACCGTCGTCAAGTAGTTGTGCCCCGACCACTCGAAAGGCACTTCATTTCCAAGGTCGATTCTTTGGGCAAAATCATCATTGGAAGCGCGCTCGATCCTCTCGAAATCAACCTCGAAGACGCCACTGGAATTCGTTCCGGAAAGAGCCACGAGGTGATAAGTCTCACCACCGACAAACTCCAGCGAGAACGCCCCCGACCGGGGACCTGCCAACCATTCAAGCGTTGCCAGATCCTCACCTCGAAGCACGCCCACGCCGATGTCGTTTGCTGTGATGAGCAGCCCTTGCGATTCATCCGGAGTCCAGCTCCACCATGCCGAAGACGTCCACGACCCGGAGACCGGCTCGCCGACTTCCAGCGTGCCCCCTCCAAGATTGCCGGAAAGCTGCGGTAACTCATCACCCGGCAGGACGATACGCCCGGCGAAATCATCGTTCTCAGGCATCTCTCCAAGCTGCACGCCAATCTCGATCAAACCGACGTCCGTTGAATCCGATGAAACTCGAAACAGGTAACGCTCGCCGCCGGTCGCCCGGAACGAAAGGGCCGTCTGCCCACTGGCCGCCGACGCCGGAGTCACTGCTGCCGCAACCGGGTCCGATCCAGATTCGGCTCGGAACACAGCAAGCCTCTCACCATCGCTCAGCAAATCCGCCGTCACGAAGGCGTTGCCGGTAGCGGACGCCACCCAACTCCACCAGACCGCACCTCCCAGATAGGTTTCCTCGAACTCGTCCCGCAACGCACCGACGTTCGTTCCGGAGCCAACAGCACTTGCCGCAGAACCGAGATCGGTGGCCTCGGTCCAGTGGTCGTTCGGAGGCGTTTGAGCAAACTCGAGAGTGAGCTGCAGGTCTCCCTCGTCCCGCCAGAATCTCGTTCCTACGAGAATCGCAAGCTGCTGCCCCCCTTTGACCCGCACGGTTCCCGATCGGGTTGATCCCATCGAGGTGCCGGGGCTCAGCAGCACCTCCATCGATGCCGGATCCGAGCCACTTCCCACCACCAAGGCACAGCTTCCAAATGAGCCGAGCATTCGGGCCTCAATCGTCAGGGCACCATCAGAAGGAGCCGTCCATTTCCACCACGTGCCGCCCGTCGCCAAGCTTGCCCAAGTCGGTAGAAGTTCGAGTTCCCCGGCATCCACGGTCGCGCTCCAGATCGATTGATCGTCGGTCCATTCAGTCGAAGTCCCAAGATCGAGCGCATTTACGAAGTCATCATTCGCCACCGCCGCATGAAACAGCCACCGACGCGCCGATCCCTCGAACTTCGACGCATAGGCGATACGGTAGCTTCGCCCCGCCGAAACGGCCCAGTCGTTCACCGGCACGAGCGCTCCTCCGCTTTCCTCGAAAAGATACCACGGAATCCCTTCACCCACCGAATCCTCGGGTGCCAGAGAACCATCCTCGCTCGCCTCCCAACGCCACCAGAAGGTCTTGGTCACATCGGGGAACCAGAGCAGGTCTTCCGCCTCAAGCGTCCCTCCTTGCGGGGGAGTCAGCTCGAAGTCTCCCGCCGAGCTCACCACCACGGGATCATCGAACCAGTCACCCCCGGGGATGGGTCCAAGCTTCATCCGCACCGCCGCAGGCATCCCGGACGCCCCCACCAAAGCAAAGTAGTAGCGGCGCCCCGCCACGGCAGCGAAGCGGCACGACTCTGTCGAACTCGACGAGCCAAGGCGCTGCAGCGCGTCGATTGCCGTCCCATGATAAACATGCCAGTTCGGACCAAAAAATTCGACGTTCCCATCGCGCGGCGCTGTCCACTGCCACCAGAGACTGCCACCACTCGTCGGATGGGACTCGCCCGTCTCGAGACTCGCACCATCGAGCACCAAGCGCTCATCCCACTCATCGATCCCACCGAGATCCGTCGCCGCAGCAAAGGAGTCGTTCGCAGGTGCGGGCAACGCCGTCAGCTCAAACAAAACCGGAAGGGACGTGCCACTCCAGTTTCCGAGTGAAATCCACAGCACCTCGCCCGCCGGGACGAGCGATCCCGGCGTGTAGTCCACCAGCGTATCCACCGCGCTTCCCATGCGCAGAGAAATCCTCGAAACGAAACTGTCCATGTTCGATCCCGGTCGACCATTGCGTGCCCGAACATAACAGTCGACCGGTGCCGTCCACTTCCACCACAAACTCGCATCGCCATAGGGCCGCACGGTCTCACCCGGCTCGCTGGTCGCATTTTCGGTATCGCCGAAACCCAGCACCCGCAAACCATCGCCAAGATCGATTGCATCGGCGAAATCATCATGATCACCCACCGCCGGAATAAAGCTCGCTCGGAGCAAGTCGGGACCCAGTGCATCATTGTTGTAGAGATCCCCAAGCACCCCGATCTTTATCGGAGCACCGGCCTCGACCGTCATACTGAGCTGCCGGGGGAAACTCTGAAACGCGAGCGGCTCGGCAAGGTTCGACTCCAGCCATAAGCCGAGATGGGGCTTATCGTAGCGGCCATCGACCTCAAGAAAGATTACTCCGTCCGATGGCGGCGTCCACGACCACCAGACCGACCGATCCCAAGGCCACGAGGAACCTTGCGGTTCGTTCGCCTCAAGCCCTGCAGTGCTCAGGTCATACGGGTTGTCTCCCATCACGAGCGGGGCGGCCGCTGCGAGGTCGTCCTTGGCGTCCGCGGCGGTGAAAGACAGCGCATACGTCACCTGATCCTGCTGGCTGGTCGATGCGGTGAGAAAATACGTCTCTCCAGCACGACAGTAGTAGCCGCCATCGGAATCGCGGATGTTCAAGCGATTCAACTCCGCATCATAGACCGCCGAAGTCGGAGCCGAGCCCTCACCCACCTGACCCAGCTGCCATTGCAACGACCCGTTGGCGGGCGCCGTCCACGCCCACCAGATCAGCGGATTCGAGCCACCCAAAACATTGCCCACAGCGGTCGTAATTCCCTCGCCGACTGCTTCCGTCACCATCCCCAAATCGACCGCCGACTCCGGGTTTCCCTGATAACGCGTTGGTTCCAAACTCCAGTTGATCCGGATGTCGCCAGCCTTTCCAGTGGTATCGGTCGCGGCCACAATGGAAAGGCTCTCTCCCCTGGCGACGCGGAAACGGCTCAACGATGCGTACGTGTTGGAGTAGCGGCTACTTTCGTGGACGACTTCGAGAGCCTCAATGGACTCACCCGAGTAGACACCCACATTCCAGTACGCCTCATCCGTCCCTATCAGATCAAAACTTACCAGTCCGTCCTCCGGCACTTCCCATTTCCACCAAATCGATGGCCCCTGCGTGCTGTCCCCCTTTGGCAACGGCTCACCCTCTTCCCGACTCGCCGCCACAGTCGATCCGCCGACCGACCACACTGCATTGGCACCCATGTCCTGCCGGTTCGCAAAGTCATCATTCGACGGCACCGGATGAAACTCCAACTCGAGCTGCCCCAAGACCTCTTCGGCCAGGACAATCGCATACGACTGCCCCGCCTCGACCGTTACCTCCAGCCGCCCATAGGAGTCGTCGGCGACCTCAATGAGTGAACCCAGGCTTTCCCCGGTGTAGACCACACGCGTCCCGGAGTCGGCCGATGAATGGGGAAGGGAAAGCCAGAGCAAACCGTCGGCCGGTGCCGTCCAACGCCACCAAACCGAACCCGTGTAACTATCTCCGCCATGTGAAGGTTCGCCGACCTGACGCGTGGCAGGACGCGAGTCGAACGAAACCCGGACGGACGCCACGGAACCAAGATCCGTAGCACTCCCGAAGGCATCGTTCTGGAGGGCCGACGCATTACCTCCAATCAAGCCCATGGCCATTGCCCAGGCCATCGCCTTCAACCGGAATCTCACTGCGTGGACTATGACGGACCTGTCCTTGGTCGGTCAATCGGCAAGAAAAACGCCTTACTTTAATTTCAACGGAATGCTGAGCGAGAGATCCTCCCCATCGACGACAAAGGAACAAGCGTCGAAGGAAGGGAGACCCATTGGAATCTTCGGATTCTGCGAGAAGGCAATCGGCTCCTTGGGCATCCCGATGAAGTTCTTGTCGAGCTTCCCGTTTCCATTCACGTCGTGGATGATCACGATGGCATAAGTTCCCGGTTTCACCCCCTTGATCCGCGCTCGGATCGGCTCGGTACTCTTCAAGGGGATCTTCGGCGACTGGGGCAGCGGCGTCTTCACGAAAGTACCGGCGGAATCGTAGATCCCGATCAGGAGGTTTCCTTGAGCAGTGGGAATATTGCTCACCTCAACGGTCACCGTCACCTTCTCGCCGGCGGTGATCGTCGAAAAAGGAAGGAATGTGATAAGAGTCAGAAGTAGCGATTTCATACCCTGAGAGAAAACCCTTAGCCCTGTCCCCAAGCCGATACGACCAAAAAAGGTATGGAAGGTCGAAATGTCGGCGTTCTGATGAGAAGACCGAGCTTGATAAGCCGGGATCCGTGTCAAGAGTGACCCGCCGGAACATAGTTGGCATCACGCCGTGAAAAAAATTCTCGAATGATTCTTGTCGCACACTTTGGGGGAGACTCCCCCGCCACCCAGAAAAGCTGAACTGCAGGATGTGTGGCATTGCTGGAATCATCGACCTCGCCGGACCGCGGGAGGTCCGACCCGAAGAACTCGAACGGATGGCCCACGCGATCATCCATCGTGGTCCCGACGAGGGCGGGCAACTGACGAGACCCGGCATCGGTCTGGCGTCGCGCCGGCTGAGCATCGTCGGCCTCGAAGACGGTCAGCAGCCGATCTTCAATGAAGATGGCAATGTCGCCGTGGTCTACAACGGCGAGCTATTCGACCACCCCGAGCAGCGTCAGCGCCTCGAAAAGCTAGGGCACCGTTTCAAAACCCAATGTGATACGGAGATCCTCGTCCACCTTTGGGAAGAGTATGGCTGCGAGATGTTCGAACACCTGCACGGCCAGTTCGCATTCGCGCTGGTGGATTTCAAACAACGCACCCTGATTCTGGCCCGTGACCGCTTTGGGATCTGCCCGCTCTACTGGGCCCAACGCAACCAAAGACTCTACTTCGGATCGGAAATCAAAGCACTGCTCGCCTCGGGTCGTGTCGCGGCCGAAGTCGATCCCCTCGGACTCGATCATATCTTCAGCTTCTTCGCCATGGGGACGGCGCGAACGATGTTTGCCGGCGTCTCCGCCTTGCTACCGGGCACTTTCATGAAGATCGACCTGCCCACCGCGAGTCGTCCCGCAGAGATCCGTGAACACAGCTATTGGCAAATGGATTTTCCTGATCAAGGCGCCGAACAAGGAGGCGCTCCGGAGAAATTAGTCACCGAGTTTGGCGATCATCTCGAAGAAGCCGTTCGCCTCAGACTGCGGGCGGATGTCCCGGTCGTGAGCTACCTGTCCGGCGGCGTCGATTCGACCACCGTGGCTCTGTTAGCCAGCCGTCAACTCAAGCGCCCGATCCCGACCTTCACCATCCGGATGCGGCATCCCAAGCTCGACGAGACCGACCGCGCGCTGATGGCGGCGGAACGAATCGGCAGCCTGCCCACCCAGATCGAGTGCGGGGAAAAGGAGATCGCCAATGGCTACCGCGACCTTGTCATCGCAGCGGAATGCCCGGTCATCGATACCTCATCGGCCGCCATCTATCAGCTCGCCACCTCGGTCAAAAACGCCGGCTACAAGGTGGCCTTAACAGGGGAGGGTGCCGATGAAGCTCTGGCAGGTTATCCCTGGCTCAAAGCCAGCCGCTACATCGCGCCGCTCGACCGGATCGGCCTCGCCAACCGCTGGCGACAAAGCGTTTTCGAACGCCCCAAGCATCACCCGTGGTCGCGTTACCAAAAACGCTACGAGCAGATGGGCGGCTACCACGCCATGGCCGACCTCTACGCCTTCTGTAGTTTGTCCGGCGACGGCGTTTACTCGCAGGAATTTGAATCCCGGCTCGAAGGGCACACTGCCACCGACGACCTGTCACTGAACCTTGAGCGGATGAAGCACTGGGACCCGCTCAACCGTTCCCTCTATCTCGGTTATCAAGTCATGCTCCCGGGCCTTCTCATGACCCACAAAGGAGACCGCCCCGCCATGGCAAACTCGGTGGAGACGCGCTTTCCTTTTCTCGATGAAAAGCTCGTCGATTACTGCGCCAACCTGGCCCCGGAGTTCAAGCTGCGCGGCCTGCGCCGTGACAAAGATCTCCTCCGACGATTTGCCGGAAATATCCTGCCGCCAGAAATCGCACAGCGTCCGAAAAACATCTTTCGCGCGCGCTACTCCGGTTCCTTCCTCGATCCCGAGCCTCCCTTCGTGCAGCAACTCATGAGCACTGAAGCCTTGGAAAAAACGGGGTATTTCGACGTCCGCAAAGTCCACCACATCCGCGAACGTCTGCGCCGCTATCCCGGCCGACTGCCACCGCACATGGGCTGGGAAGTCAGCTTTGTCGGCGTGCTCGCCACCCAACTCTGGCATCACCTCTACCTCGGCGGCGGCCTCTGCGAACTCGACCCCTGGATTACCTGATCAAAAACGGAGCAAGGGCATTCCTGCCCTGTCCTGCCAGACCAGGAAGGAACACGCAGGGAGGCAAATCTTCGTCCTTTAAGGACGAACCCGGCGATTCGCATTGTGGAACCTCCGGTGCGAACCAGAACATAGGTGGGCCGTCACCCCACGGATTGGCTCGTCCCTTTCATCTGCCATAGCGCGGAGCATGACCGCCAATGGTCGGATTGTTCTCAAGCGACTGAAAAGTTCAAAAACCTTGACTGACCCTATTTGGAAAAATCAAAGCCCCTAAATGACCCCTATTTTACAGGTCTCGAATGCTCGAAATCTAGCACCCCTCATGACTAAGGCTTCATTCGCTTTCACATTCAGACCCCTTTCACAACGGCTCTTTTCAACAAGTCTTTCCCCCGCCTATAGTTTTCGCTGGTCACCGGATCCGTTTCCTAGTCCTCTCTTCCCGCGTGAATCGTTGTTCCCTCCTCACCAGCGCCTTGCTCGCCGCAACCACGCCGCTTCTTACCCAGACCACTCACGCCATCGACACGTGGAAAGGCGGTAGAGGTGACAGCTGGACTGAAGATTCCAACTGGGTCGATGGCACGGCCCCCGACGCTTTGACCTCATCAAATCAGCTGACTTTCTATGAAACAGGTGCAAACAATTTAACCAACTATCTGGGCAGCATTTCTTTCCGGATCAATTCGCTGAGCTTCAACAACAATGCCGACGAAAATGTTGCGATCGGACTCTACTATCGTGATAAAAACGGCTCTCAATTTGAGTCGGCCCTTAACTTTAACAGCATCGGAAGCGATAAGGCTGGGGATTTGGTCCTACCCAGCATCACGGTGGACCAAGACGCTGGCGGCGAATTCACTATCGGCTCGGGGGGCACTGGCACCGTCAAGCTAAACAACCACCTGACGGTGACGCACAACGGCACAAACGATTTGACCATCGCGGGGTCAATCAGCGATAATGTCTTAAGCCCCTCATCGATCACCAAGGAGGGCAGCGGTAGACTAATCCTTACCAATACTAATAACTCCTACGGGGGCGGCACAACCATCACGGGTGGCACCCTGGGCTTCGCCGCAGGATCGCTTGGAACAACAGGCAACATCATGGTCGACAATGGCACCCTGCAATGGAATGCCGGCAACTCGCAGGACGTCTCCAGCCGACTGATTCTGGGAGGCACTGCCACGCTTGACACCAACGGCAACGACGTCACCCTCAAGCAACTTGTAGGCGCCAACAGCAGCCTGACCAAGGCCGGCAACGGCAACCTTACCCTCAGTGCGGCAGCCATTACCGACACTGGGACGACGACGGTCAACGGCGGCAACCTCATCCTCACAGCAGCCAATACCTACACCGGGACGACGACGGTCAACGGCGGCACCTTGACCTTGAGCGGCAGCGGCAGCATCTCGGAGAGCAGTGTCATAGTGGTGGGTGGCGAGGAATCATCCGGTGCCATTCTGGACGCGAGTGCGCGGAATACGGGTTCCTGGGAGATCCGCAAGGGTCAAACCCTCAAGGGCATTGGCACAGTGCAGGTGGGCTCGCTCGTAATTAACGGGATCCACGCCGCAGGCAATGGTAGTGGCTTGCAGACGATCGACGGCGCGACGACTTACGGCGCGACCTCAATCTTCGAGTGGGATCTGGCGGCCAACGTCGATACCGCTGCCGGTGGTGTGCGCGGCAGCACCTACGACGCTGTGGATATCAACGCTTCGATGACCGTCATGGACGGGGCGAGGTTCAGAGTAATCCAGAATAAGGACCTGGACTTTACCAATGTCTTCTGGACGGACGACCGGACTTGGAGCGACATTTTCAACGTCACCGGCGGTGTCACCGATTGGGCGGCCAATACGGGGGTCGCGGTTTACGATACCTCCGGTTTGTTGAAGGACGTGAGCAGCTTCGGTTCCTTCGCCATCAGCGGCAGCACCTTGAACTGGAC
>NZ_JBATWY010000173.1:0-9978 GCF_049672945.1 Haloferula sp.
ATCCCGAAGGTCGGGAGGCAACAACATGGGCGAATCGTGGTCGATATTGACGAACTTGGCTGCCATGCCCCGAGCATAGCAGCCGCTATCCAATTCGTCACTGGTCTAAGTCCGACAGACTGCTAGCCAGATCATCCTCGAAGGTGATGCCGTCATTCCCCTCACCCGCCCGATCCGCGAACTAGAACAAGCTCTCTCCGCCTTGTGAGCTCGCAGTCCGGCATTTCCGACTAACTCAAAAACATTGACCCGTCTGCGACTGATCGAGCCGCAAGCAGAGAAATTTGGCGGCCTCGAGAAGCGGCCGGTCTTCAACTCGCTGCTAATGACCGATCGGTTGCCCCTCGCCGTTGGAGAGATCGTCATCCGTCCAGAACTCCCGATCAGGGCCTGCGGAAACCAGCTCCATGTGTTTTTCAGAGAGGGCGTGAAAGAACAGTGGCGTACCCCATGAGTCGGCGAGTTCATCGCCAAGAAGAGCCTTGCAGTCAGGTGCGATGAAGATGATCTTCTTGGGGTTATTGCCTAGCAGTTGAGCGGTGATTTCGGAATTTTCTCCGACGGGGTTCTCCTGATAGGCGTAGCGGTAGTGATCCAGGATCTGCGAAATCACCCCGAGAGATTCTTCCGGAGGCATCGGTGCGGCGATCATGCGACTGGCCTCAACGGATGGATTGTAGAACACCCGCCCATCGGAGAGGCGGGTCAGGCGGGGGTCGTTAGGATCTGGAATATCTGCCGCTTGGGTGGATGTTTGCTGACTGTTTTCTTGAGGTGTCGCCGTCTCGCCCTCCGGTTGAACCGGGGTGGAAGTGTAGTCTGAAACATGGACAGGCTTGATCCAAAAAAAACCAATCAGGGCCAGAGCCACGAGCACTACCAGGACGATGATTGCACCTTGTCTCATGCCGAGGAAGGGCATTCCAACTCAAAGGAAGCCGAGGTTAGTGCCGGAATCGAAGGGAGAGTCGAAGCGATAGAGGTTCGGGAAGATGGTCTCCATCTGGCTGCTACCAATAGGCACGCCGAACCAGTTGGCCAGTTTGGCGGAAAGCTGATCCACGGAGGTAGTGGGGATCCAGCGGCCACGGGCGCCAGAGGGGACGTCGCTAGTGCTGCCGATGCCGAGTTCGGGGTAGGTACCGTAGAAATTTCCACCATTGACCGCACCTCCGAAGACAAAGGTGTGGGTGCCCCATGCGTGGTCGGTGCCGGCGGATGCGACGTTGGTTTTGTTAGGCGTCCAGGTGCGGTTGAAGTCGGAGGCCTGGAAGGTGGTCACCTTGTCGTAGGAGAAATCGCTGTCCTTGAGATCGATTGCCTTCATGGCGGCGTTGAACGCACCCACCGCCTTATCCAAGCCTGACAGAAGATTTGGCAGGGAGGTATTGATGGAGGCGTGATTGTCATAGCCACCCATCTGCACGAAAAAGATCTGTCGGTTGTTGCCGAGGCACGATCTGCCGGCGATCAGGCGAGCGACGGCTTTGAGCTCATCTGCAATTCCCCCGGTGGCGCCATAGCTGGCAAAAATGGAATTGAAATTGATGCCAAGTGCGGTTTCCACGGCCATGGCTTCGTTGATGAGTCCCTCGTTCCTGCGGGCGCTGCGGATCACCTCATTGTACCCTTCCTCGATGATATGCGCCTGGCTGTATTGCATGATACGCTCGAAGGCTTTGAAGCGGTTGCCGGTTGCCGTCGTTTTGTAGGAGCCGTTTCCATTCAATGCATCCGCATAGTTGGTGCCGAAACCTGCCAGGCTGATGGCGCCGGTGGAACTGACGGCATATTGGCTGTTTTGACCTCCGCCTTGGAATCGATTGCTCCCGGCAGCCGTGATTAGCATGGAGGTCTGGCTGAACTCGTTCCAGGTATCATTATATAAATCCGCCACACGAGCGCCCCAACCGGAGGTGTAAGGCTGGTCGGCGATGGACGACATCCACTCGGTGACCTGGTCGGAGTGGGAAAATAGTTGCTTTGGCAGTTTGGCGCTGCCGTAGGCACTCTGGGTAGTGGGTTCCGCGAGGGTGCCAACGTTGGTGATAAAGGCGGCTTCGTTCGCGGAGAACATGGAGGCCATGTTAACAAGCGAGGGGTGAAGTCCGAACGGACTCTGGCCGGGAACGGTGATCGGAATGGTGAGGTCCGCGCCCGAGGGGTTGTAGGTTGAATGGACGATGCCGTTCGCGATAGCGACCGATGCCCGATCCGCCGAATAGACACCAGCGTAGGGGTTGCTACCACGCGGAATCAGGATGTTATTAGCATCACAACCGCCACTGAGGAAAATGCAGACCAGTGCCTTGTAGTCGCTGGGATCATAGGCGGGATCGCTGGTGTCCGCGGCCGCAGAATTGACGAGCGAAAGCTGGGCGATGGTATTGACCAGCGGGCCGATGGACATGGCCCCGCAGGTGCCTGCCCGGATGAACTGGCGGCGTGAAATGGAGTTCTGGTTCCTAGACATGGGTTACTTTCTGATTTGGTATTCGGAGGTGAGGCTCAAAAGGTAGAGGGCGTCCTTGAACTTGTTGAGTCGGTCGGAGGAGTCGCTGGAACCATCGTTGGCATTATTGTAGCCAGCAGTGATCGCGTCGATGATGAGCTCACGCGGGTTCTTCAAAAGATCATCCGCTCCGGCAATGCTGGGATCGTCATTGTCGGTTGCGTCATACGGGTAGCGCAATTTGAACAAACCGTTGGTCAGCCGTTTGTCGAGTGCGTCGAGCAAGGCTTCATCCGCGAGGGATTCGCTGGTGCGACCGCCCGCCGCCCCAGGAGCGGTAGTTGGGTAGAAGTCATCAGCGAGTGCCTGGAGTGGCAAGCGGAGATGGTCGAAGCCCGAAATGCCGGGAGGATTGCCGAAGAGCGTATTTTGATCGGATTCCTTTTCACCGAGATATTTGCCTGCCTGACCAGACGATCCGTAGAGGAGTGTTTGGAAATAGTTGATATTGCGGATGATGTCCGGCTCGGTGGCAAGCTGCAGTTCCGGTGCGACGAGTCCGGCATCGCTGATGGCTCCACCTTTCGCATAGTCCGGCAGGTAGAAGTTGAAGACGGTATCTTGATAGGCCGGGTCCATCTGAAGGCCAGTGGTGCCTGAACCCCTGGTGTAGGTATTTCTGAATCGCACGTTGCGCTCCTGCGCGTTGAGCTGGGCGGCGGGGTAGCCGAAGTTTTCGAGATAGAGATCCGGCGTTGCAAAGTTGATCGCCAGCGAATCATAGGGAGACTCGCCAGCTTCGGGCTCCACGAGTGGGAAATAGGTGTGGCCACCAAGGGTGCGAACCATCTGCTGGTAGGCCTCAAGTGGTGACTTTTTCATTCCGAAGGTGGTTTCGTTCAGATTCAGATTCCGGGCCTCGGGGTCGAGCAGGATCGCCTTGATGGTTTGGCCGAGGTCACCTTCCGAGTTCTTGAATGCGGTGGCGACGCGGTGGAGGTAATCCTTGGATGGATTGGAGGTGGTGAAGCGCTGAATGAGCCGCTTGGAGATGAATGCCGGGGTGCTGACGTGGCTGTGCACCATGTCGAAGTCCGGTTGCCCGTCACCGGGTTTACCAGCTAGCCAGTCGATCGCGCTTTCGATGTCAGCTTCGCCTTGCTGGCTTAGATTAGTGATAGCCGTGTTGTCAATTGTGGTACCGGCGAAGGTTTTTGTTCCTTGCGAGTGATAGGCACCGAACATCTTCATCGGGTAGAGGAAGGTCCTCGTGCGAAGTCCACGGGTGATGTGTGAGGCGAAGAAGTTGTTATTGGTGGGTGAATACGGCACACCGCCCCAGGTGGGAACATTACTTGTCGGTGCATAATTGCTCACCCCTTGTCCGGTAATGATTTTCGCGAACTCCTGGATGTCGGCATTGGTGTAGGTGGGCTTTGGAAGCCCTTCGTTATTGAGCTTCAGCGTGCCGTCGCTCCACATGTCGAACAAGCCGATAGAGAAGAGCTGCATGTTTTCCCGAGCCAGATTTTCGTCGGGATAAGAGTCGAAAGTGCCGTCATTGTCGAAATCGATCGCCTTCTGGTTCTTGATGCTGGAAAGCCAATGCCCCATCACTGGACTCCAGTTCACGAATCCAAGGACATCCCGGTAGTGGTCGAATGCATAAGCGTTGAGCACATCCCGGTAGTTGGCGGAGCCATAGGAGTTTTCCCTGATGTAAAGATCCACATCACTCGTGACGACGATTTGCTGGAGGGCAAAACCCATCTTGTGGCGCAGCTGATCACGGCCATTGAGCTTGAGTTGCCAATCGGCGCACAGCACATCCTCAGGGCCGAAGTGATTCAGATTGAATCCATTGCTCGAAGATAGAATGTTTTCCTCGTTATGTTTGAGTGGGTAATTCGCGCTTAAATACCAGTGTTCAGGAATCGGACTGCTTCGATTGATCGAAGGCCATGGTGTCGGAATGGGAGGCGTGGGGATCGTTCCGTTGGTGGGGTTGCGAACCGGGTCGTAGATTCCGGATATTTTCAAATGCTGGAAATGGCTCGCAATCGCGAAGTCCAGTAGGAATGTCTGGGGGGTGACCAGCGGGTTTGCCTGATCATCGATCCATTCTGAAAAGGCCTGATGGCGATGGTAGCTTGTGTCGCTGAGACGCGCAGTGTTGATTTTCTCAAGCATGACAGCGACGTTTTCATCGGTCGCTCCGAAGGTGGCTTGGTTAAGAAAGCGCCGCACCTCGACCTCAAGAAGCTCACCCGAGAGCTGTGGATATTCGGCGGATCCAGGGGTAGCTGCTGCGGTAGCATCACCGGGGTCGGAGATGGAGCCGCTTGAGAGACCGAGGAATGCCCAGATCTCGCCAGCTGGGTTGCTGACCGTGTGGACATTCAGATAGAGTGGCGTTTCGGAATTCTGACCGAAGAGGGAATCAATGATGGTCTGCTTGGAGGCCGCGCCACCGGCGGAGGGGATGGCACCGGATGAGGTCGTGAGATCCCAGAGGTAACTTGTCAGCGGGCCGTTAAGCGGATCGGATTCGTCGTCACCGGGCGTCTCGGTGATGGCGTAGATAATATCTCCAGGAGCGTTGCCCGAATTGGACTTATGCACATGGGAGTCCTGCTGGGCGGAAGTCAGGTTGGAGAATTCGTCCCACAGATGGATCTCCGTGCGGGGGCCGTTGACGATTGCAGTGACGAATCCGGATCCAGAGGTGGAAACTACCGCCCGGCCATCCTGGCTGAAAGCGCCAGTGAATACAGAAGCGTTGTTTGGGTGGTCAGGAAGATCGAAAATCTGGATGGAGGCACCGTTCTGGACAGTAGAGATGTCATAGTCGGTGGAGACTTTGATAGCGAGGTTGACGGTCTCCGGATACTCGTTGATGGCGTCACTGGTGGCGATGAGGGTTAGAACCTTGCTCACTTCACCAAATTCGAAATCCACGGTGTCGGTGATGGTGTTTCCGTCCTCATCGACCAAGGTGTAGTCGGTGATTTCAGCCTCCTCATCTCCGGCACTGCCGATGAGCATGCAGCAGGAACCGTCGCATACGGTAGCGGTGCTGCCGGTCGCCACCAGTGGGGCGATGCAGAGTTTTACGGAGAGTGGCTCGAGGGCTCCGCTGCGGGTGATGGTGATTTCAGCATTGTCCGGCGTGGCGCTCGGAAAGTTGCTTTCGAAGGCGGCGGCGTCTGTCCCGTATAGTGCAATCTCCGGCTTGCCTTGGGACTGTGCGAGAAGTGCGGTGAGAGCCGTGGCATCGGCAGTTCCATTGGATGATTCAGCATCAAAAAAGAGAAATGGATGAAATTTTGCGAGAGCGAGTTCCTCCCAATCCGACAAGCCGTCATTGTCCTGATCCTGATCGCGGATCGCCAGTCGGTAGAAGTTCCTCTCTTTTTCCACTCCAGCCATGTTGGAAACCAAATAGCCGCTGCCGGCGATCGGACCATCGGTGATCTCCCAGGCATCGAAAGCAATATTAGGATTCGTGGTGAGCTTGACGGCGACTTCTCCGAACCCCTCAACGAGGGTTCCATCCCGGAAGGTCAAGCCAGTCGCCGAGCCCACCAAAGTCCCGTCCAAATTCGAAACGTAGAGATCGAACCTATCCTCGGCAACGGTCACGGGACCGATCGGGGTGGTGTATTGAAATCCGAGGGGATTGATCGTCGCCACGAACTCGACCCGGAAAGTTTGGTTGAAGGCCACATTGATACTGGCACCGTTGCCCACAACTCCGCCCCCACGCACGGCCGCACTGGCACCGGAGTCCTGCTGTTCGAGATTGATCCTCGGTCCCTCCTGGTTATTGCCTGTATTCTTGTTACCAAAGAACAAACCGGTCAAACCGTGGGGAGTGCCAACATCACTCATATTGAAATGCCATGTCGCATAGAGATCCGTGCTCACCTTTGGGAAAGAAAGCCTCATGATCTGGGTGTCTCCCTGGTCTCCTGTCAGGCTGACTCGTTCCGCGTTTCCGGTCATGCCGCTGATGCCCAACTCCAAAGCCGAGTCGGCGGGCCAGATCAGACCAGTTTGTCCGCTGGAGTCATAATCATGAAAGTAGTCCGAACTCGTCGCTTGAAAGCTTGGCGCGGTGAATTCCAAGGAGAGGTCGTCACGGTTCAGCCTCTCGATGGCATCCAAACCGGGGCCTGACCAGGCAATCCCGGCATGTTGTGAAGGAACCGCCGAAACATAGCGCAATTCGAGATAGTATTTCTGTCCGGCTGTTAGGGTGATGCCCGCAGACTGCTGGTTTGGATAAGTCATCCATTCCTCGATACCAAGCCCGGTCTGCCCAGGTAAAACCTCGGCAATTCTCGTCCCTGGTGACGCATTTCCAAAATAGAGTTCGGCGGGCCCGCCCGAGTTCACATAGAACTGGTAGATCCCTGACTCCGGGGCCTTGATCGACATGATGATGCGCGCTCCGTAGCCAGTCGCCAAGAACTCGGGGGCCTCCGGATCAGCGAGATAAGTCACGCCATCAGGAGCAAGTGGAAATGAAGGCAAGCTCGTGAGGGAGCTGATCGATCCCGTGGTCACGTTGCCCCAAAATTCCACTCTCACCGGACTGAGCGCCACGGATGCGCCGCTCATTGAGAGAGTCAGCGCTCGATCTTTGCCATCACCCCACCATCCCGAATTGATCGCAGTGAATCCCGATAGATCCTCTGATTGCTCGATGGTGTAGAATTTGCCACTGAGGGTCTTGAAGGACAATTGGAATTCATTGGGACTATCTCGAAAAAACTCGCTGACCAGATCGGGTTTGGACGCGGCGTCGAGCGGATTGGTTCCCGCGACTGCCTCCTTCAAATTCGAGAATCCGTCGCCGTCGTCGTCGACAGCCACTAATAGCGAGCCGGATTTGAATTGCTGTTCCCAAACGTCGCTGAAGCCGTTTGAATTTTCGTCCAAGGCGGAGCTTCCGCTTGCTAGAAACAAGAGCAGCAAAGGAATTCCGGTGGAGGCCTGAATGGGTTTCATCGAAGTATGGGGCAATCCTGAAGATTTGTTGTGGCACCGGGACTGGCGCTGGCGGAAATCGCATCAACCACCCCTTATTCTGACCTCCCCCGTCTGCTCCCACCATCACGTGAACACATGATGCAACAGGAATGAAGATTCAGTCCAAAAAGGCTAGGGAATAATTGGAGCGTTCATCATTTCCATCAAAAGAGGCGATTACCGACCCAAAAAAACTTCCGGCTCTTATCGATTGCCAAGTCCGCTAAACCCGCCAATTTTCACGACAATATCATGACTTCCCACTCCCGTCGCCGTTTCATCCAATCCTCCGCTTTTCTTGCAGGTAGCGCTTTCGCGCCAAATCTCCTGCTCGGCCAAGACAAAAAACTCTCCGAACTCAACGTCGCCGCGATAGGATGTGGAGGAAAAGGAGCCAGCGATATTTCCGAGATCTCCACAGGTAATCGTATGATTGCACTCTGCGATGTCGATCATCGCCGCGCCGCTGAGTCCTTCGCGAAATACCCCGACGCAAAACGCTACTTCGACTACCGTGAACTGTTTGCGGAAATGGCCGACCAGATCGACGTCGTCACCATTTCCACCCCGGACCACATGCACTTCCCCATCGCCGTGGAAGCCATCAAGCACGGTAAACCGGTCATGGTGCAGAAGCCTCTGACTAACAACCTCTGGGAAGCTCGACAGCTTGCCGAGTACGCGAAGGAAAAGGGCGTCCTGACGGTGATGGGAAATCAAGGGGCCACCACTGCCTGCACACGCCTGCTCCGCGAATGGATCGAAGCGGGGGTCATCGGTGATGTCACCGAAGTCCACTACTGGACCAACCGCCCAATTTGGCCTCAAGGGCCCGGACTCAAATTTCCAAACCAACCGATTCCCGAGGATCTCAAGTGGGACATTTGGCAAGGCACCGTCGCCACGGATCGTCCTTATAGTCCGAAAATCCACCCCTTCGCTTGGCGGGGCTTCTGGGACTACGGCTGCGGAGCCCTTGGCGACATCGGTTGCCACAGTTTCAACTCCGCTTTCTGGGCGCTCGATCTCGCTGGCGACTTTGTCGTGGAAGCCAGCAAGGTTTCCCCCTTCGACGAAAACATCGCACCCAAACGCTCGACCATCACCTACGACTTCCCAGCGAAAGGAAAACGAGGACCCGTTAGAATCATCTGGCAAGACGGCGTCAGTGATCCGAATACCGACAAGGAATTCCTCCGCCCACCCGGCATTCCAGCGGATCTCAAGCTACCCAACGAATTTGGGCAGGTCTTCGTCGGCACAAAGGGAGCGATCTTCGTGCCCGATGCCTATTGCAGTGCCACGCCACGACTTTTCCCGGACACGCTCATGGCCGAAGCCAGAAAAGTCGAACGAGTCTACCCTCGAGTCATCGGCGGCCCAACCCAGGAACTCTGCCGTGCCATTCGTAGTGAAGGACCCAAGCCAGTCTCAAACTTCGTCGACCACTCCGGACCTCTCACCGAAATGGTGCTCGTCGGCAATCTCGCCGTTCGCCTCGGCAAGAAGATCGACTGGAACTCCCAGGACATGAAGGCTCGTGGGCTACCTGAAGTCGATGCCTACCTGAAACGCAAATACCGCGACGGTTGGGAGCCTAATCTCGCCTAACCCGTTAGACCGGGCTACTCAAAGCTTCGCACAGAAAAAGCCATTCATCACTTCGCGACACAAGTAAGAGTCTAGAGCCCAAGGTCAGTCCTGAATGGAGCAACAACAGTCTCGCTTCACCCTTTCAAAGCTGCACCGTGGAATCACCGTGCAGCGGCTATACTGCCGCGCATTAAGATTTGGGATTTGAGTAAGACCGAAAATCCCGAGTTCACAGCAAAGGCGCTCGAATAATCCGCGGGGTCGAAAGTTTCTGGATGCAGGGAATATGGAGAAGGACTTTCTAAGTCCTTTGCGGTGGAAGTGGGGTAAGATGACCTTGGGGTTAGGCGAAAGGGGTTGCCTACTTCGCCAGAAGCTACGAAGGCCAAGACAAACTCCTTCTCCATAGTGCTCCGCATAAACTCACCCAGGCCAGGAACTGAGCCGTCATACCAGGCATCAATTCAAGGAGCTCTTTTTCACAATTCTTAATGCGCGGCAGTATAGACATACCGAGCTTGCCGGCTCGCTCATCCTGCCAACTCTATTTTCGATTTTTCTCTGCTTTAATTCACTGATATCCAATGCTTTGCGTCTTGATCTAACGCGAATGACCGGCAGCCATAGCAACGCTTTAGATGCGTATCATCTCCGTATCCCTTTCGCGGGTTTTGGCAGATATCGGCGGACCTTGACGTCGTTCTTCTGCTCCGGCCCCGGCGTGCTCCGTCCCTGGACGATGAGCTCTTCAAGTAACGCCTGCAACTGGGTGACACGTTCAGGTTGTTCCGCAGCAACGTTCCTTGTTTCGCCACTGTCATTGGCCAGGTCGTAGAGCTGGACGGGTTGCGACTGGTCACCGCCCTTGCCCCAGCCACCAGAACCAGGCCCCGGAATGT